>CAYJID010000023.1:0-1283 GCA_964370135.1 uncultured Akkermansia sp.
CGTGAGTTATCAGGTTTTTGCCAGAAAGTACCGCCCACGCACCTTCAAGGATGTGCTGGGGCAGGATCATGTCGTCCAGACATTGTGTAATGCTATCGAGCAGAACCGCCTCGCGCATGCTTACCTCTTCGTCGGTCCCCGCGGCACAGGCAAGACGTCCACCGCCCGTATTTTCGCCAAGGCGCTCAATTGCTCCAACGGCCCACGCGTCGATTTCGACCCCGATGAGTCGACTTGTCTCGAGATCGCCGAGGGGCGCAGTCTCGATGTGCTCGAGATTGACGGTGCGTCCAATCGCGGGATTGATAATATACGCGATCTGCGTGACAATGCCCAGTTCCGCCCGACTCACGGGCAGTTCCGCATTATTTATATTGATGAGGTGCACATGCTGACCAAGGAGTCGTTCAACGCGCTGCTCAAGACGCTAGAAGAGCCTCCTTCACACGTGAAGTTCATTTTCGCAACGACGGAGCCGCACAAGATTCTCCCGACGATTCTCTCGCGCTGCCAGCGCTTTGACCTACGCCCCATCCCCGCCGATGTGATCGCAAAGCATCTCGTGCATATCGCCGCCCAAGAGGGGGTGACTCTCAGCCCCGAGGCGTCCATGGCGATCGCCCGCGTGGCTGATGGCGGGATGCGCGACGCGCAGTCGATGCTCGATCAGCTGGTGTCTTTCTGCGGCATGGAGATTGTCGAGCAGCATGTGAATGATGTCTTTGGCGTGACGAATCGCGAGACGGTCGCCCGCGCGCTGAGTTTCCTCCTCGATCGCCAGCTGCCCAGTCTCTTGCACCTCCTCCACGAGGTGGCGCACGCGGGCAATGATATGGGACAGCTGCTCAATGAGCTGATGAGTGCGGTGCGCGAGCTGCTCGTGAGCAAGGTGGTGCGTGAGCACGAGGTACACAGTATCCCCGCTGGCTGGCTGCCCACGCTCCAGCAGCTCATGGAGCGTACGCCTGCCGACAAGCTCATCCGCGTCATGGAGCTGCTCGCGATTACCGAAGAGCGTCTCCGCTGGAGTAGCAACAAGCGCCTCCACCTCGAGATGGGGCTCATTCAGGCTGTCCACTCCCTCGCCGAGGCAAATATCAGCGATATCGTCCGCGCGCTCAACGGCGCGAGCCTCCCCGAGACGCCCATCGCGACGAGCTGCCTGCCCGATATTGTTTACCCAACTGCCGCTGCTGCTCTTCCCTCCCCAGTGCCCGCACCTGAGCCTGTGGTGGAAGCTGCGCCTGTCGCGATTCCTACACCCGCGCCTGAGCCCGTGGTGG
>CAYJID010000023.1:1383-17664 GCA_964370135.1 uncultured Akkermansia sp.
GCCTGAGCCCGTGGTGGAAGCTGCGCCTGTCGTGATTCCTACACCCGCGCCTGAGCCCGTGGTGGAAGCTGCGCCTGTCGCGATTCCTACACCCGCGCCTGAGCCCGTGGTGGAAGCTGCGCCTGTCGTGATTCCTACACCCGCGCCTGAGCCCGTGGTGGAAGCTGCGCCTGTCGCGATTCCTACACCCGCGCCTGAGCCCGTGGTGGAAGCTGCGCCTGTCGTGATTCCTACACCCGCGCCTGAGTGTGTCGCTGATCTTGCTTCAACGCCGACCTTGAATCGCCCTTATCCCTTATTCTCTGAAGAGGATACAGCCCCCATGCACGCGGCTGAGCCCGAGACACTGCGCATGCCCGAGAAAGAGAGTATGCGAGCGCCCTTAACCAATGAGTATGATTTCCTTGATTTGGAGGCGCATCTGAGCTGTAGTGAGATGTCGGTCTATGATGACTTTGACTACAATAGGGCGACTCCTGTAGAATCATTACCGCCCGCACAGGTCTATAGACCAGAGCCAAAGCCAGAGCCAGAGCCAGAGCCAGAGCCTGCTTTCGTGCCTCAGACCGCATCTCCTGCTGCCCCTCAGCTCACAGTCATCCCGCAAACTGCTCCTGCACCAGCACCTCAGCTTGCAGCTATTGCGCAGCCAAGTCCAGCACCAGCACCCAAGCGCCGACTCGAGCCTATCGACGATGCACCTCCGAGCTTTTTGACCGCTCCTAGCATCGTGCAGCAGGTGGAGCAGGTGCGCAAGCTCGAGCTCACGGCCGAGCTCTGGGCGAGCTGCCTTGAGATCTATGCGCAGCGATTCCCCTTAAAAATTTCCATCATCCAGCTCGCCGCCTTCCTGCGCTGTGAGCGAGGTGAACTCACCTTTGCCATTCATCCACAAAATAGTATGCTGCGAGATGCGCTGCTGGATAGCGAGACGCAGCAGCATCTGATGGACATCATCGAGGAGCTCTGCCATCAGCGCTTCCGCGTGCGCCTTGAGCTCGATGCGAGCAAGCCTCTGCCCGAGGAGGCAGATGCCTCGACGCGCATGCCGCTGCCAGAGATCCCCGTGTATGCGCCCAAGCCCGCTGCCGTCCTGCCCGCAGCCCCTGTGGTCGATCCTGCTATTGAGGAGGCACGCCAAAAGCGCGAGGAGGAGTTCTACCAAGACCCTCTCATCCAAGCCGCTCTCCAGCAGTTCCGCGCGCGTATCATCCAATAACGCAGCCTTGGAAAATCTCTTAAATAAAATACCATGAATATACAAAAATTAATGAAGCAGGCTCAGGCCATGCAAGCCAATATGGCACAGGCTCAAGAGGCTCTAGCAGACAAGCAATTCTCCGCTGAAACCGCGGGTGGCAAGATCAAGGCCATCGCCGATGGCACGGGCATGATTCTGTCACTGACGATTGATCCCGCCATCATTGATCCCGATGATGCTGAGTTCCTCTCCTCCCTCGTACTCAAGGCGGTGCAGGAGGCGATCACGGGTGCCAAGGAGCTCGCCGAGAGCGAGATGCGCAAGGTCACAGGCGGTCTGGGGCTGCCTTTCTAAGAAGCATTTTCTCTTTGCAATAGCCCGCACGTTTGCTACGTTGTGGGCTATTTGCGCTTATTGCAAGTCCTTTGGCTCACGAGCTTTTATGAAGCATCCCATTCTCATTGTCGGGCAAGGGCTGGCGGGCTCTAGCCTCGCTTGGCGCTTGATCCATGCAGGCCAGCCCTGTCTGGTGGTGGATCGCCCCGTTGCCGAGACGGCATCGCGTGTGGCGGCAGGTCTCGTTAATCCTCTGCCTGGTCGTAAGGTGAAGCCCGACTGGCGGCAGGAAGAGTGCCTCACCGAGGCGCATCGCTACTACCGCGAGACGGAGCAGCAGCTCGGCGGCAGCTGGTGGCAGTGTACAGAGATATGGCGTGAGCTGAGTGATGAGGATCAGCGCGCCTTCTGGATGCAGAGGCGTCAGGAGGAGCAGACCTCACAGTTCGCAGGCCCTCTACTGCCGTGGCTGCCGAGCTGGCGGGGTGAGGGGGCGGCGGCGATCACCTACGGAGCAGCGGTCTTGCATGCGGAGTCTCTCGTGCAGGCGCAGCGTGAGTGGCTGATGGCGCGGCAGAGCTTTGTTGAGGCAGAGCTGCGCGCGGAGGATATTTCAGAGACGCAGGATGGGGAGCATCTCAGCTGGCGCGGGCAGACATTCTCAGCTGTGGTCTGGTGTATAGGCTTTGAGATGGCGGCGACATTGGCCGCTCCCTGGCTGGAGAGCCGTCTGTCTCAGGGCTGCATTCTCGATATTCGTATCCCTGATTTTGACGCGCCTGATGCGATTTTGCACTACGGGCACTGGCTGGTGCGGCATCATGAGGATGTTTGGCGTCTGGGGGCGAGCTATGATTGGCTCTGGGCACATCCGGGTGAGCCTGCCCCGACGGCTCCTGCAGAGCTGCTGCATGGTTTTGTTCAGCGTTATTCTGGCGCATATGAGCTGCTGCGTGCTCGCGCGGCGGTGCGTCCTATTATTCGCTATTCGCAGCCAGTGGCGGGGCCTCTGCCTCATTCGCGGGGCCATTATCTGATGGGGGGCTTGGGGAGTCGAGGATGCACGAGCGCTCCCTGGGTGAGCGCGCAGCTGGCGGCTCACTTGCTAGAGGGCGCGCCTTTACCTGCGGATCTCGTCGCAGATCCCCTCTGGCTGCGCTATGAGAAAAAGCAAGCTCAGCTCGCTGCGGCTAGGTCATGAGAGATCTGTATTATACGCGTTGCGTATAGAAAATGTCGCTTTTGTGTTACAATGTAGATAGTTTCGTCAATTTGCTTGATTCACTGTTCATGCGCTTTTAAAATCTAACAGTGAGTTCTGAGCAATTAACGCAAGAGGTTAAAGAATGGCTACGCCGCAAGAAGAAAAACACCGATTGGCTCGGCAGTCTCCTCTGTGTCAAGGGGGGGACAGTGCGTGGCTGGTTTTCTTGCCGCCCTATCCCACGTCGCTACCACGCGCGTCTACGTGAGCTCATGACAAGCGATGTTGCAGACCGGCTAGAGCAGGACGATTTTCACGTGCCAGCAGAGCTCGTGCGTGCGCTGCGCTGCCGCGCTCCCATTGAGGAGTTTGAGCCCTTGTTGAGTGATTTTTTGCGCGATATTAGCTTCAGGGCTATTAGCTCGCTCTATCGTGCGGCACACGCCCCCAGCCCCTACCCGTCGCCGCCAGATGATGATCTGATGGCGGCAGAAGATGAATGATAATGAATCAACGAGCTGACGATGATTTTCCTGCGGTGCCTGTGGATCTAGGGCTGCCACCTGAGCATGTGTGGTTCGCATCCACATTGCCGATGCAAGGTAGCGCTGAGAAGGGAGATCCGTTAGATATTATCGCCGCGGTGTTGGAGTGTTGTCTCGATGCAAAGGCTGCTTCAGATGCTGCGGTTGCTGAGTCCACCTCGCCTAGACCTTATGGTCTTGAGGAGGATGAGTGTTTGGAGGCAGCAGAGGAGGATGAGGTTTACTAATTTCTTGTTAGTGAGGAAATAGAGAGAGAATGGCTTCTGCGCCCTTGGCCGCAGCTCCTCCCTGACCGAGTAGCGCGACTGATGTCTCCATGTCAGCGAGTACTTGTTGGCGTTTGCTGCCGCTCATGAGCTCTGAGAGGGCATTGAGGCAGCGCTCGGTGGTGAAGTTTTTTTGGACGAGCTCTTGGGTGATTTCGCGCTCGACGAGGATGTTGACCATGCCGATAAAGCGTATCTTGAGCAGGAGACGCGCCATGAGGTAGGTGAGGGCAGGGACTTCGTAGACGAGGGCAAAGGGGAGCTTGTGTAGAGCTGCCTCAGTGGTGGCGGTGCCACTGGTGACGAGGGCTGCCTGTGAGCGGTCCATGAGCTCGTGGTATTTCTCTGGCGTGATGTTGACCCAGTCGGCGGGGAGCTGGTGACGCAGGCGGATCTGCTCCATGAGCCGCGCCATCTGGGGCGAGCTCGCAGAGCATGCGAAGCGCCACTCGGGGTGCGTCTCGCGTGCTGTGGCGATGATGTCGAGGAACTTGGGGAAGATGCGCTCGACTTCGCGGCGTCGGCTACCAGGGAAGAGCCCGATGAGGTCGGGCTCGCGCAGATCGTCGCGTCGCATGGCGGCGATGTCGTCGACGAGGGGGTGACCGACGAACTCAGTGCGCAGTCCCGCGTCTTCGAAGAGTTTTTTCTCAAAGGGGAAGGTGCAGAGCATGAGATCGAGGATGGCGGCGAGCTTCGGGATACGGCCGCGGTGCCATGCCCAGACCATGGGTGCGATGAACCAGATGATCTTTGTCTCAGGGCAGCGCTCATGGACGCGCTGAGCGAGGCGTTGGTTAAATCCAGGATAGTCAATGAGAATGAGCGCGTCAGGCTTTTCCTTGACGATGCGAGCTGTCATCTCATCGAGGTGCCGCTTGAAGTAGCGGATGTGCTTGAGCACCTCGATAAAGCCGATGACCGCAGCCTGCTCCGTCCAGTTCTCGATCTGCGGGCTGATGGCGTGCATGTGCTCACCTCCGAGCCCGAAGAACTCGATGTTCCCTCGGCGGAGGAGGAGCTGCTCCATGAGCAGCGCTCCCTGTTTGTCTCCGCTCTTTTCTCCTGCGACTACATAGCATTTCATAGAGACATTGTACGCGCTTAGCAGGAAATTGCAAGTTTTAGAGTGCGGGGGGCTGAAAGGGCACACGGGGGAGTCAGTCTCACATAGTAGTACAGAAAGGAAGGGGGAATGAGTCAATGACTGATTCATTGTTCTTTGTTTCGGTTAGTGATGACAGAGTGCAATGTTCGTTGTTGCGAGTATTATTGCTTTAAGTATCAGTTTGTTGTTTTTTATTTAGGTTGATAAAATAATAGTTGTGACTTGTTAATTTGAAGAAAAAAATCAAAAAAGGAAAAAAATGTCTTGCAATTTTTGCGTGTCCTAGTAGAATAACGTTGCAACGCGGGTATAGCTTAGTGGTAAAGCTCCAGCCTTCCAAGCTGATCATGCGGGTTCGATTCCCGCTACCCGCTGAAATGCATTGTTACTGGCTACCTGCCAAACCTTTTTTTCTTTTGGAACTATGAAAATTATTCAGACATTATCAATCTTAAGCCTTGCTTCTCTGACGTTCCTTTCGAGTGTCAGCCTCGCTGCAATGAGCGATGACGAGTTTAACAAGCAGTTGGCTCTTCTTCATTCGCGCGCGCAGATGGAGGATAGGATTTCTATTTCCGCTATTAGTCAGAGTGTTTACAAGCTTGTGCAGGAACGCCCTAGTCAGCTCAGTGAGATTGTTGTTTCTGTTTTGGAGCAGCGCGATGAATGGACTGAAGCTGAGCTTTTCTCGATTGTGCGCGCAGCATTGATTGCCTCACCTGATGCGTTCAATGAGGTGAAGGCTGCTGCGATGAGTCTCGATTACGAGGTGCTCAAGAAGCATGGACTCAGTGCTGCTACCTTTTCGAATACTGAGATTCTTGAGCTTTGGCAGAAGGTTACAACGATGGAAGAGGTTAGTCTGAGTATGTTTAATATTGCATTTACTCAGGTGGGTGCCACCGCTATTGGCTTTGCTCATGAGACAGTGTATCCTCTTGATGTCCTCGATAACCTTATCTACGGTGAGAGGGATCTCGATGGCGAGAATCCACCTATCATTCCCGTTATTCCTCCTACGACGAGGTCGAACTAATTTACTTGTTTACTAGAAATACATCCCATGAAAATTGGAAAGAAATTTTTGCTCGCTGCACTCGTGGCAGTACCCACCGCGCAGGCTTTTACACTATATGATGAGGCTCCTTCACTCGCGCTTCCTGAGGCACACGCACTGCGCTATAGTCTGTCTCTGAATGTGGGTTATGATAGCAATATTAACAACTCAAGTGTATCCGAGGATTCTACGTACACCGTAGGTGCTAATCTCTCTGGTTCATACTCCAAGGTGGAGTCGATGCTCAATGCGAACTACCGCTTTACGGTCGGTGGTACATACTATGGTAAGGATTCGGCAGCCTCGGATCAGCAGCTCTTTGCAAACTGTAGCTTCACGGGTAGCATTAATTACCAGATAGATTCTCGCAACACTGTTCAAGGCTCGGTGATGGTATCCTATAAGCCCGACATTGATTACGGGAATCCTATCTCGGCTCCCAATAGCCAAGGCGACGTACTTTACTGGACGGTATCGGGTAGTGCCTCACGCACAGTTAGTCCTCGCACGAGCTTCTCCGTTAGTATGAACACCAGCGGTGTTCACTACGAGAATGATCTCTACGAGATTGACGATCGTGAATACGCAGGTGTTAGCGGTAGCCTCTCCTATGCTTATACTCCTCTGACGACCATCTCGGTGAGTGCATCTGGGCGTTTCGAATTCCGTACCTACGGTTTCGACTCTGAGAATCTTTACATCAATGCGAGCCTGAACTCCCGTATCTCTCCTGTAACCAGCATCTCGCTCACTACAGGTATGCAGGCGAAATTCATTGCTGGTGATACGGAGTTTTCACCCAATCTACGCTTCTCGATGAACAACACGCTGTTCAATACAGACACAATGTCAGTGTTCATCTCCTATGATAATGAAAACGTGGGCACAGCGCGCTACATTTCTTCTAGCAACAGCATCGGCGACTACCTATCCAATGCTGCATGGCGCTTCGGCGTTAATTACAACCGCAAGCTCACGGCGAAGCTTTCAGCAAACGTTTCCACGGAGCTCTACTACGCCCAGTATAGCGATGGTAACTTCAATCTCCAAGACGAAGATCGCCTCAACATCACCGTGAGAGCGGGTCTGAGCTATAGGGTCAGTGACGATATTTCGCTTGGTCTCAATTACACCTTCAACGATGCGAATGCGGACGCGGGTGACTACCAGAGACACAGCTTTACTGCGAGTACGTCCTACTCCTTCTAAAAAACCTCAAGTGACACACAAGAGGCGAGTCTTTCACGAGACTTGCCTCTCTTATTACTCTTACGAATAGAATTTTATGCCCGAGCCTAGCTCCCTTAACTCCAATGGCAAAGAATCAGTCTTGCACATCCAAGACTATCTGATGATGCTGCGCAATAGATGGAAAGAGGCCTTCCTCGTCTTCCTTCTAGTGTTCATCTCCTGTGCGGTTCTGACACGCATGATGACGCCTATGTACACGACGAGCATGCGTTTTGAAATCAAAATGCCTCGCAATCTCGTCGACATCAGCGGAGGCGCGAACCCTATCATTGATGACGCTCGCAACAGCAGCTCCTACATGCAAACGCAGTTCGAGCTCCTCGTGACTGAAGAAAATCTCAAGGCCGTCGCAACACGCCTCGGTCTGCCCAAAGAATGGGGCGTCTCCCCCAAGGTAGCAGCTGGTATGCTCAGCGGGATGATCTCCATCCGACCTCTGCGCGGTACTGACCTCATCGACGTCGTCGTCACAGGCGGAGATCCTCAGCTCGTGCAGCGCATCTGCGAAGCCGTACCGCTCGCCTACAAAGAAGTGCGTGAAGAAAAAGAAGATAACCTCATCAACCGCACGATAGAAACACGCTATGCACTCATACGCTCACGTCATGATGAGCTGGAGCGCAAGGCTGACGTCCTGCGTCAATACATTCGCTCGGGGAAATACCTCGGCGACATCTGGCGTCAAGGCGGCTCGGCTCCCGATAGCGAGTTTACGGAGTCCCGCATGCAGTCGTTGCAAAGTCGCAAAAACGCGCTCGATGCGGAGATCTCGACTAGTGAGGTACACATCAATGAGCTCCAGCGCCTGAGCGATGAGGATCTACTCGGCTATGTCCGCCGCACGGGTATTTTGACTGCTGAATCATACAGCTCATCTCGCGTGCGCTCACTGAGCGAGCAGTATGAGAATGAGAAAGAATCGCGCCGTACCATGATCATGGAAGGTCGCGGTGACGATCACCCCAAAATTCTCCTCATCGATGCCCAGCTCAAGACAACGCAAGACGAGCTCTACACCGAGCTCATCGGCATGCGTGACGCCATGATGGATCAGCTCAACATCAAGAAAGCGGAGCTCGCTGCCGTTGAAAAAGAACTCAATGTCGAAAAGGAAAAGCTCCGTGGTCTCCTCCTTGAGAATCAGAAAACCATGCGAGCCCTCCAAGAGTACGATGCAGAAAAGGCGCGCTACGACCAGCTTGAGAATGCCTACATCGCTGACCGCATACGCCTGACCGCTCCCCGTGACACCATAGTCGTGCATAGTGAGCCAGCACGTCCTAGTGCTCCCAGCAGCCCCAACTACAAGCTTAACCTCACCATTGGTGCTGTAGTTGGTCTCATCGCAGGTATTGTTGTCGCCTTCATCTACAATTACTTTGACACCTCGATCAAGACTCTTGAGGAAGCTGAGCGCCAGCTGGGCTTGCCCGTCATGGGAGTTATTCCTCAAGATGCTGGGCTCTTCATCGTCCAAGGCGGTGATTCTCCCGACGCGGAAGCCTACCGCATCTTGCGTACGAATATCGAGCTGAAAAAATCACTCTTCAAATCCTCCGTCTACGCTGTTGTCTCCTCGAATGCAGGTGAGGGCAAGACGACGACGCTGAGCAATCTCGCCTACGTCTGTGCACAGAGTGGCTACAGCACACTCATGATCGACGCCGACTTGCGTCGCCCACGTCTCGCGAGCTATTCTGAAATCTCCAATGACCACGGCTTGACCAACTACCTCAGTCAGGATACTGAGCTCAAGGACGTGATTTTCAAGACCGAGCTTTCCAACCTCTACATCCTCCCCTCGGGGCCTCAGGCACCCGATCCATCGGGTCTGCTCGCCTCCTACCGCATGGATCGTCTCCTGCAAGAGGCCGCGCGCCGATTCGACATCGTGCTTGTCGACTCCCCTCCTATGCTCGGTGTGAGTGATGCCTCACTCATCGTGAGCAAGGTAGACGCGACACTGATCGTCTTGCAACCCCGCAAGATGCCTGTCAAGGCACTCCATCGTACCAAGACGCTCATCGAAGACGCTGGTGGCAAGATCATGGGTCTCGTCCTCAACAATGTCGACATCTCTGGTGACTCCCAGTACCAGTACTACACCACGTACTACTCCTACTACACCAACGACAACAAGCGCCCCGAGCCAAAGCCTATCGCCGAGAAAGCGAAGAAGCAATCAGCCCCGAAAAACACAAAGACAGCATCCCAATCGCCGTCCTCTAAGAAGACTCCAGCAGCTTCACAAGCCCCTGCTGCCTCTCCTAGTGACGATGATCAGGAACTCTATTAATCCCATACACTGTGATACATTATGTATAAGTACCTCATTCTCATGATGACCGCTCTCTGCATGCTCGCAGGTCAGCTACAGGCTCAAGCTCCTGTCCCCGACCCAACAGCGCGCAAGGGTGCCAATATCACCGTCACCCTCAACAACATCCCTCCAGATGATAAATCGACCATCAACAGCACCTACACCGTTGATAGTCGTGATGGGACAGTGAAATTGCCCTACCTCAAGTCACGTGTTTACGTGGCTGGCAAGACGCAGCGCGAGATTGCCAATCTGATCGAAAAGCTCTACATCCAGCAAAAAATCTACAACCAGCCCATCGTGGCTGTACAAGTAGGCGCGGATCTCCACGCGGATCTCACGAAGCGCACCGTGCAGGTTACAGGCTACGTCGGAAGCAAGCAGAATCTGCCCTACCGCCAAGGCATGTCGCTCATCGAGGCGCTGCTCGCCTGCGGAGACATCACGGATTACGGCTCACGCAATATCCAAGTCACCCGCAAGGGGCAGACTCGTACCTACGATTACTTCAGCGCGCGAGACCGCAGCATCGTGCTGCATCCCAATGATTCTATCCACGTGCCGATGCGTAGCTTCACAGAAGGACGCCCCAAGGGCATAGGACCCTAATGATCATTTAAACTCCATCACACTCCTTCGCCCTCCGCTGGGTGAGGGAGTTTTCTTTTATCAACGCATGCTTGCCACACCATCAGACTCGCCCTCACGTCATGCCCTGATTCTCACCGTTGGATATGGAGAGGGGCATCGTGCGGCGGCGCGCGCCTTTGGCGAGCATTGGCAGCAGCGCGGGCACAGCTGCGCCATCCATGATGCGCTGGAGGAGTCCAGTGTGTCGCGCATTTATCGTGCGACTTGTAGCTATTATCGCTTTTGTGTACACCATGCTCCTTTTTTGTGGGAATTAACCTACAACCATACAGAGTCCACTGACCTCTCTGAGGCAGTGCGAGGAGTACTCTTTGCACCCATCCTGCGCGCGCTCCGCTCTCTTATCGAGCACCAGCAGCCTGACCTGCTTGTCTGCACCTATCCCCTCTATGGCTACCTCCTCGATCGCCTCTATGAGACGGGGGTGAGAGAGATCCCCTACCTCATGCTCGTGACTGACTCCATTGCGATGAGCCGTCCTTGGCTGCGATCGAAGGCGAGCATGTGGAGTGTGCTTGATGAGCACTCGCACGCTATCGCGTTGGATCGCTACGCCATCCCTGCCTCACGGCTCTGTGTCGCGGCCCTTCCCATTGCAGCGCGTTTTTCTCCGGGTGAGCAGAATGCCTTCCCCGCAGAAGAGGCGCGCGTCCTCTACGCAGCCTACGCCCCCCATCATCAGCTACGCTCCGAGATAGATGCCCTGCTCACGCAGATGCCTCATCTGAGGCTTACGATCTTGGGCGGGGCAAAATACCAGTACCTAGTTGACCTGCTTGCATGCTACCCAGCAGAGCTTACGCGTGGCGTCAGACTCCTCCAGTATTCCTCGCAGATGGATGAGCTCTTCCGCAGCCATGAGCTCTACATAGGCAAGGCCGGAGCTGCCACCGTGTACGAAGCCTATCAAACAGGTATCCCCCTCATCATCAACTTTGCCCTGCCTGGTCAGGAGCAGGGCAACCTCGAGCTCATCCAGCGTGACCGCGTCGGCATTCACGCTCAGGGGGGGCAGGCACTCTGTGATGCCCTCTATCGTCTCCTTCGCAATAAGAAGCAACTGCTGCATATCATGCGCCAGCGCATGCTCCAATCAACACGCCGCGATGGTGCGTCGCGCCTCATTGACTTCGTCCTTGATTATCTATCAAAAGAATCCTGCTGATTTTCATCGCTATGAACGATGTATCCACCCTCCTCATTGATAACTCCAACACACGCACCAAGCTCATGCTCGCGCGTCGCGGTGCGCTCATCAGCGAACAGCGCCTCATCCCCACCGCCAGTATAGCCCCCGAGCCACTTGAGGCACTCTTGAGAGGCTGGCAGTATCAGCGCGTGCTCATCAGCTCCGTCGTTCCTGACAAGCAGCACATCCTCGCCGCCTATTTTGGTGATCAAGCCCATTGCCTCAGTGCTGGCTCTCCTCTGAGCTTTGATATCAGTCTCTACGCAGGTCAACACACCATTGGTGCCGATAGACTCGCCAATGCGGCAGGGCTGCAAAGCTATGACCGACTCCCCGCCATCGCCGTCGACCTCGGCACCGCCGTCACCTACGAAGTCCTCTGCCAGGGGGGGCGGGGTGCCTACTTTGCAGGAGGCGTCATTGCTCCTGGGCTCTCTGCGCTAGCGCGCGCTCTCAATGAAAGCACCGCCCAGCTCCCGCTCGTCGATGCGCGCATCGACGCCCCCGTCCTCGCGCAGGATACGATCTCGGCACTGCGCGCAGGTGTCCACTACGGCTATATGGGCATGATACGCGAGACGCTTGCGAGCCTCAGCCGCGCGTGGGATAGCCAGCCCCTCGTCGTCCTCACGGGAGGGGACGCCGCGCGTGTGTACGACTATGACCCGAGTCTGGGTATCTGCGACGAGCTGCTGACGATGAAAGGTCTAGCCTCGATATCAGTGGCGTTGTAGCAAGCTCAATCTTCCTCAATGATGAATCGCGTCAGGTCGCACCATCGGAGTCCCGAGGCGATTCTTTTCAACGCTAGCTTCAGCTCCTCCTGCGCCTCCTCTGTCCCCAGTTCTACGCACAACTCGCACAGCTCACGAGCATGCTTCCACGCCGCCGCCGCCTCATGGAGGCGCATCTGTGCTTTGTAGAACTCAGCGCACGCTTCCCACAGGGCGCAGCGCTCAGTCAGAAAAGATTCTCGCGCCTGCTGCGCCAGTGAGTCATAGCTTGCGCAGGCCAGCTTGTAGCTCGCCTCCGCCTTGTCCAGATCACCGCTCGCCTCATACAGCGTCGCGAGCTGACTATGCACCTCGGCGCGCAGCTGGAGATGTCGCGAGGCATCGAGCTTCGCGAGCTTGTCGGCCGCCTTGGAGGCGCGTACATAGCTGCGGATGGCTTTCTTGGGCATCTCATGCTCCTCGTAGCAAGCCGCTTGTCGGCAGTGAGTCGATGCCAGCAGAGCTAGCATATTCTTCTTGTCCAAGCGGGTGAGTGAGTCGTAGAGAGACAGCGCGCGTCGATACAGCAGCTCTGTCGACTTCATGCTAGATTCTTCGTGAGAGAGCTCCGCGAGCAGCATGAGGCTCTCCGCTACATCGGAATAAATGCCCTGCCATATCTTGGCATCGAGTTGTTCGGTGATTGCATACGCTTGCTCGAGGGCGATACGCGCCTCCTCATACTGTGCGCAGTCCATATGCAGCGAGCCGAGCAAGTCGAGGCAGACGGCTAGAGCAGAGGCATAGCGCGAGGCATCTTGCTCATGCAGCCGCTCATAGAGAGCGCACGCCTCGCGCGCGTAGTGCAGCCCCTTATTTGCTTGGCAACTCTCGCTGCAGAGCTGAGCCATGTGAGAGAGTTCGATGGCATGCCTCCACGCATGTGACTGGTAATCGTCGTCTAATAATTTCTCACTCAGCTCGATGCTGATCAGATAACATGCTTCAGCTTGGATGATACGCTCCTGCTCATGGTGAAAGCTAGCGAGACTGCTCAGCGCGTCATAGAGCGCGTGCTCAATAGGCTCATACCCGTATTTGCTTTGTAGGTAAGGCAGCAGGAGGCAGGTGAGCTCATCGCCGAGCTCAGCATACTGGCAATAGCGCACGAGGCGCAGCATCTCGGCGCGCTTGCCTAGGTGCTCGAGCAGCCGTCGTTCGGCGGGGGACTCCTCGTCGCTATCCTCTTCGCAGCGAATGTAGAGAGCGATTTCTCTCTCTGCTCCCTCGCGTGGTGCTGCATCGAGAAGGGCATCAAGCTCAGCTAGAAATGAATCGGCTATCTCCTGCGTGCAAAAGCCGATGAAAAGAGCGCAAGCCTCAGCTGCGTCCACGTAGCGAGGAGAAAAAAATGCCTGCCCCTGCGCGTCCAGCGCCTCAGCGTAGGTGGCGAGATGAGACTTGCAGAGCTCCGTCTCACCGTGGAGCTCAGTGGAGGAGAGGATAAATACGGGTAGGTCGGGGCATTTCATGAGCTTCATCATAGGACAGAGAGGTGATTTGTCAATGATTTTTTGCGTTCAATCAGCAGCGACGAATACAGGATTGATAGGCACGGCGAGCGGATGGAGAAAAATCTAGCTCTGCCTCAGATCTCTGTTGACCACGGGCAGAGAAAACAGTAGGATGTGGTTGAACATTTTTGAGTATACAATGATACCTCCATCCCGCAGTAGCAATCGCCCCTCTCGCTTTGATCCCGAGGCTCTCGCCGAGGGGATCCTCTCAGGCAATACCGCCCAGCTCGGGCGCGCCATCACGCTCATCGAGAGCAATGCTCCTCGCGACCAAGAGCCCGCCCGTCAGCTCATCGCGCGGCTGCTTCCCCACGCGGGGCGCGCGATTCGCGTCGGTGTCACAGGGGTGCCTGGAGCGGGGAAGTCCAGCTTCATCGAGGCCTTTGGCTCCTACCTTTGCAACAAAGGGCTCAAGGTAGCCGTGCTCGCCATCGACCCCTCCAGCACGCTCTCTAGGGGCTCCATCATGGGGGATAAGACACGCATGGAGGAGCTCTCAGGACATCCCAATGCCTTCATCCGCCCCAGCCCCTCAGGCGGCACGCTTGGGGGGGTAGCGCGCAAGAGCCGTGAGACCATGATCGCCTGCGAGGCTGCGGGCTACGACGTGCTACTCGTCGAGACCGTCGGCGTCGGGCAGAGTGAGACAACCGTGCGCTCCATGGTCGACGTATTCCTCCTGCTGCTCATCACAGGGGCGGGCGATGACCTGCAGGGCATCAAGCGCGGCATCATGGAGCTCGCCGACATCCTCATCGTCACCAAGGATGATGGAGACAATCATCAGGCGGCTCTCGCCCATCAGCAGGAGCTCAAGATGGTGCTGCACTACCTCCAGAGTCCCACCCCAGGCTGGACTCCTGAGGTGCATACGGTCTCCTCCATCGAGGGGCGTCACATTGACACGATAGAAGAGTGCCTGCTGCGCTTCCGAGAGGGGCAGCAGCAGAATGGACACTGGGAGGCGCGTCGCCGCCGTCAGTCACTGGACTGGGTGCGTACACTCGTGCATGAGGCTCTGCTGGAGTCCTTTGAGCGCCATCCCGACGTCGCGGCAGCTCTGCCTGAGGTGGAGCAGTCCGTGAGCTCCAAGCTGCTCGACCCTGTCTCCGCCGCCCAGATGCTGCTGGATCGCTTCCGCTTTCCGCAGTGAGATGCGGTGACGCCGCGCACGGGCTAGGGGCTGCGCGGCTTGCCAAATCAATAATTTTTGATCTACAGTTTGACAGAAGTCTGGTGGAGTGCTAAGATGGGGTATACGATCCATGCCCACTCCCTCTTCCCATTTCAAGCAATACGCGAGCTCAGCGCGTGTATTCAAGGCATTCTCCGATGAGAAGCGTCTGGCCATCCTGTCACTGCTCCAAGGCGGCGAGCAATGCGTCTGCCAGCTCACCGAGCAGCTTTCCATCGCCCAATCAGCCCTCTCTTATCATCTCAAGATCCTGCTCTCGGCAGGCATTGTCCAGGCGCGCCAAGAGGGCAAGTGGACCTATTATAGTATCAATCAGCTGCGCCGCACTCAGATCGTAGATCATCTGCTGGCGCTCACGGAGCCACTCGCGTCACGCGGTAGCTCGAGCAGCTGTGCGAGCATGGGGTCATGCGCAACAGCAAGCTCAGACTCGGAGGGCGAGGTGACTCTCTAGATGAGAGGGTGTGCAGGGCGGCTTGTGGAGTCTGAGCTTGATGGCTTGCGGTGTAGAGAACTGGAGGCTTAAAAAATTCTCTTACCCAGATCGCGTATGGACGCGAAGAGGGTGCGCATTGCTTCCTCGACGCTGAACCAAGAGAACCAGTAGGTTTGCTTAGGGGCGGAGGGATTAGAAGATTCTTTTCGCAGGTCAGAATGAGGCCGGAAGGCCCTCCATTCTTTCTGGCGATTTTCTTTTCTTATTAGTCTAGTTTCGTAGGGGCGAATCATGTCATTGGGGGGTTGGTACGCCCTTATCTATAGCAGAAAAATACTTATGACACAAGAATATTTGTGTCACTTGATATTCTGCTTTGCTTAACATTGTGCATTCTTATATAACGCGGGATCGGCTTCTAAAAATGCTAGTAGATTGGCATGCGTTTGCTTACGTTTGCGCGAAAAATATAGGATATTTAAAAAGAGTATTTCAGATTTTTTTTTACTTGGGAGTTCATTTCTCCGATAGAACCGCGGGATTTGACAGTAGTTATGTCACTGCGTCAGAATTCGAGCATGAATGCCGCCTTTCAGCCCAAAAAGAGGAGAGGGGGATGCTCAGGCAGTACTCACTGGGGGCATTTGTACAGTCGGTGATCGAGCAAATAGAGGCGACGCGAGAAAATAGAAGCTCTTAAGGAAGCCTTGCAAAATTAGTTCTGAGCAATTGTAGATTTCGAAAATGAGCGACACAGCACGTCTGTTGCAGCATTTTGGCGAGCATTCGCGGTTTTTTGGGGCACTCCGTCAGAATCGTATCATGATTTCCTCACTCGATAAGAAGGCTAGTATTAGTAATGAGGAAGCTATAGAAAAAGTAGCGTGATTTAGCAGCTGATCGCTTTATCTCCCCGATCATGTGCTTCATTTGGAGGGAAAAGACAAAGTCTTTTTCAACCAAATGAAGATACATGCTACCGACCTCAGAGAGCGAAGTTAGTCAAGAGAAAAACACAATCTGCGATAGAGCAGATTGAGACGAAGCAAGTGAGAGACACCTCTCGAACGGTCCTGCGAAGCAGGATGCTGAGGAATAAATAGCGAGCAGAGCGCAGCGCCGCTAAGCGGTTTATGCCGGATTTTATCTTGACTAACGAAGCGCTCTGAGGTACGCAAGCGGTGGTTGCGCAACAACAGCCTACGTACCTGAAGAAGTCGCAGCAATCAAGT
>CAYJID010000024.1:0-17635 GCA_964370135.1 uncultured Akkermansia sp.
ACGATGGAGTTGAGGCTATCACCGACGATGCCGTAGATGTGGCGGATGCCTGCGGTGGCGAGACTGTGGACGAGTTGTTCGGATACGTTGCTGCTCATCCCGTACTTATGCCATGGGGAAGAGGCGCGTTCAATCTATATTTCTAGCTGTTTGCCTGTGCGGCGGTGGAGCTTCAGCAGAGCTCGCGGGCAGCAGCACTGGGGTCAGCGGCGGCACAGATGGCGGAGACGATGGCGACGCCTGCACAGGCACCTGTGGCTCGCAGCTCGCGGATGCGCGGGGCATCCAGCCCGCCTATGCCGACGACGGGAAGATGGCTTTCTGAGGCAAGACGGGCGAATCCGGCTATGCCGAGGGCGGGGGCGGCGTTGATCTTGGAGATGGTGGGGAAGACGGGTCCCATGCCAATATAGGAGAGCAGCTGGTGTGGGGCGGCGAGGAGCTGATCGCGGCTGTTGATGGTGAGGCCGAGGATTTTATCATCTCCGAGGGCTTCGCGGGCATGCTCGGGGCTGATGTCGCGCTGGCCGATATGCAGACCGTCGGCGTCGAGAGCGAGTGCGAGCTGGAGATTATTATTGATGATAAAAGGAATATCTACAGAGCAGAGGTAGTCGCGTAGGGATTCTGCCTCGCGGTGCATGAGGCGATCGTCGGCGCCGTAGCGGCGGTATTGGACGATGGTGACACCACCGTCGACGGCGCGCTTGACCGTATCGAGGAGACCGTATCGGCAGCGTTCGGGGCTGTCGGTGACGAGGTAGAGATGGAGGGCGGCGGGGAGGGGGTATCGAGTATTTTTCATCGCTTGAATAAGAGGGAGGTGTGACGATGCCTGAGATGTCACACCTCCCCTCTTGATTTCTCTTTGTTATTGCTTATTATGAGGGCGACTATAGTCGCAGCCTGGTGCTTTGAGGAGTAGCGAGCCAGGTAGGCTTTGTTCAGACTCTCCACTATTGTTCAAGATAATCTCAGATAGCGGAGATTGCTCTTTCAAGGCTGGCCATGCACGCTCGAAAAAGGGATGATCGTGGTTCAAATGACCATTCCAATCATCTCTTATTTGGTGTGAGGGATTAAAAGAATTGAGATTCTTTTTTACATATAATACTATTCCAGTTAGGCAGCACAACAAGATGATTATACGACTGTATGAAAGCTCTTTCCAGCACTTGAACCACAGTAGAGTTGCGAGAAGTGTATAAATAACTACAGCTTTTAAGTAGAACTCATTGAGGGAGAAATCCAATGGACTATTTGGCTCACATCCAAAGAATATGCTAAAGAATAGGAGTGGAGAAAATAGGAGGTATTTTATATTCCCAATTGATTTGCAAAAGATGAGAGGCAGCGTAAGAATCAATGTTGCTACCACGTGAAGGCTCAGAACAGCGAGATAATATTCAAGCTCTGTGGCGTCCCACGTGAATTTCAAAATCGTAACTTGATTGTCTGCACGCACGAAATATGCCGCAGAAAGAATGACTAGCGAAATAGGTAATATAAGAGATAGACTATTCTTGAGCAATGCTTTGACATTACTTAATGTAGGTAGGTAATAATATAAGGCTATGGGCATGATCGCAATGGCACCCAAGGGAGATTCAGGGAGTAAGATGGCTATCAAAAATGGGATACCGAAATGCCGCATCTTTTTCACGAGTAATAAGAGGCACAGAGCCAATAGTGACGGAAGAGCCGAATTGTATGGACCCATCGATAGACCAATGGCAGGTGTGTCTAAGATACTATTGGCTGCAATAAAATACTCAAAAAATGTGATTGGTGTTTCTAGAAAATCTAAGAAAATGTATGCATAAAATCGTATGAATAATTCTTGGACAGGATCCGCCATGAAGTAGAGTACGAAGATAAGGAGCAGTGAGACTTTTCTCAAATAGAACGTTGCCAACACATAGATAAGTAAGCAAAAGGTGTATACATAGCCCAATAAAATATATTGCCTTAATCCTTCGTCAACGGCGCGTGCCAGCATGGCTGGAGGGAGCATGGATGCAATATAGTAGGTGAACTCCTTTCCGTTGGGAAGAACAACGGGCCAAGGTGCCTCTATCAAATTGACATAGACAGCTTGACGCATGATGCTGTGATCCCAGTCCGTCGGGAAATATCCAATAAATCCAGCAGTACTGATGCATATCAAAAGCAAGAGTGATCCTATTGCAAATTTACTCAAATCCCAGAGACTTAACGATAGCGTATATTCTCGAAGGCTAGGCGTGATGCGCCGCATGAGATAGAAGATTCCGCCCAGGATGGCAAGGCTTGCTATCGTTGCGATGATAGGCTCAAACCAGCCAACAAAAAATAGGATATTTCCACTAGCTAGGAGTAATAAAGCTATCCAAATAAAGGGAGCAAGATATATCGAATATCGTGAGGGTTGCGCAGTCATAGAAGAAGCGTGTTATTGTTTATATTTTTGTTGTTGAGGTGATTCCTAGAGTATTACATTGGCCACGGCAGTGAAGTCAACCCAGCACACTTGATGAGATAAAAATCTCGTGGTTAGGAATATATACTTCCCTTTGACAAACTGAATGCACTCACTACGCGTTGTTTCATTCTTTACAGATGGTAATGAAAATCAGGGTAAATTTGTGCTTTTGCGCAAAATATAGGGAACAATGGGATCCGAGGGGAGATCTCTCATACCTCCAAAGTCGCGTTTTGCGCTTTTGCTTTGGCGTACTTCTATCGCTTTTTGTGAGTAGAAGTCAGAGTCGTAAGGGTCGAAAATATTGCTTGGGAGGTCGAATTTACGGAATCTATAATGAAGCGTGTCAATACTATTGAGGCAAAAACAAAATACAACACCATAAGCAATCACCTTAACACTGAGATCGTGTAGATTGGTGAAATGATGAGTAGGTGAGGAGCTCAAACGAGCTTTGAACAATTTCGCAAAAAAGACACTACTGCACACCCAGAATGGGAGTGATGCCTTGAAGAGGATTTCATTGTAGTTGCCACCGTACGTAACAAAGGGGAGGCAGACGAAGGTTAGATAGGAACACCAAAAAATCGGATCGCGTTTGTTGTGAGCGTAGAATAAGAAAAGGAAAAAAATGCTTTGCCCTATCCAGTAGATAAAGAAGTAGTGTAGCACGACGGGGTTGATGTACTTGAGTCCCCAATCAATTTGAGTATTACTGGTGGAGTTTTGTGTGTAAAAGATAATCGTAATGACGACGATCGCCAAGGAGAGGTAGCTGATAGGGCTGCGTAGGATCTGTATGACCCGCATTCGCGTGCACCCCCGGAGGCACTGGCAAAGCATGATGGGAAAGATCCCCAGTGCGCCCAATGGAGAATAGAGCAGTGCGCAGGCTCCGATGAGAAGATAATTCGAGGCACGCTTGTATTTCAGTAAGCATAGCGCTGTAGCAAGTAGGATAATGGGACCATGGTTAGCAGTGTGATCACACTGTGTTGTGATGTTGCCAGCAGTGGCACGAAGATCAAAAAAGAGGGCAAAGCGCCACGAAAAGTTTTCTCCTAGCACAGGAGAAAGCAGCACGCGCAGCATATCGGGTAATGTGGCTAGGCAGAACATACCTAGCAAAATCAATAGGCTGATACGCTTGAATCGAAAGCAGAGGATAATGTAGGCAGCAAAGATAAGAAGCCAGTTGAAGAATAGTTGATTATAATTACGCAGTTCAAATGAAGTCAGTTTGGTGACCAAAGCAGCAGGTAGCCACGAGCTAAAGTAATAGACAAAGGGGTAGCCCTCAGCTGATGCCATAGGCCAACTTTCTCGGCATAAAGAGCCGTATTGGGCATTGCGTGCAGAGAAATCAGCGAACTGGGGGAAGGCTCCTGTGTAGCCCACAAGCCATTGTGAAAATAGGAGAACCAGAGCAGCGAAGAGAAGTTTTGCTATTGTGGCTTTCCCCCATGAGATGGAGTCAAGGTGATTAGCATGGGGCTGTGTTGTGACAAAATAAAGACACCCCAAGAGGACGGGGATGGCTATCCACCACTCAGTCCAAAATGAGCAAAATAACGCTAATGGCAGAAGAAAAAGCAGAAAGATGAATCTTAGAATGAGCTGGGAGGTCATGAGAAGAGATGGTATACGATAAGAGCTAACAGCTTGTCTAGTGTTAGAGTTACACGTGAACGTCCTTGCATGTTATCATACAAGGACGTTCATGTAAAGAATTGATATAATGGCAATCTTAACCAAAAAGCGGCGTTGAGTAATAACGGTCAGCCGAGTCAGGCAAGATCACAATTATCTTCTTCCCCGCGTTCTCCGCACGCCGCGCCACGAGGCTCGCCGCATGCAGTGCCGCACCAGAAGAAATCCCCGTCAGCACACCATCCGTCCTCCCCAGCTCACGCGCCGCCGCAAAGGCGTCTTCGTTCCCCACGGTGACGATCTCATCATAGATCTCCGTGTTCAGCGTCGCAGGCACAAAGCCCGCGCCGATGCCTTGGATGCGATGCGCTCCCGCCCGACCTTCCGAGAGCATAGGCGAGTCCGCGGGCTCAACCGCGACGATTCGGATATCCGACTTGAGCTTCTTGAGCCCCTGTCCAACTCCCGTGATCGTACCACCTGTGCCGACGCCAATCACGATGATGTCAACGTCACCACCCATGTCATCCCAGATTTCCTGCGCCGTCGTGCGCTCATGCATGGCTCCGTTCACAGGGTTTTCAAATTGCCCTGGGATAAAGGCATGCGGCATCTCTTCCGCAAGTTCACGTGCCTTCGCAATCGCGCCGCTCATGCCCTTGCTGCCTTCGGTGAGGACGAGTTCCGCGCCGTAGGCTTTCAAGATATTGCGACGCTCCTCACTCATGGTCTCAGGCATGGTGAGCAGGCAGCGGTAGCCACGCGAGGCCGCGATGGCTGCAAGCCCAATGCCCGTGTTGCCACTGGTGGGTTCGATAATAATCGCCTCAGGACCGAGCAGTCCGCGCGCCTCCGCGTCTTCAATAAGCGCGAGTGCGAGGCGGTCTTTGACACTGCCCGTGGGGTTGAGGTATTCGAGCTTGGCAAAGAGCGAGGCGGCGAGCTGGTGCTTGCGCCCGTAGTTGCCGAGCTCAAGGATGGGCGTACTGCCCACGAGGTCGGTGATGGAGCTGTAGGTGTTGTTCATTTCTTTTAAGCAATTTGTTCGAGAGCCTGCGCGAGGTCGTCGATGATGTCGTCGATGTGCTCAGTGCCGATGGAGAGTCGCACGGTCTGAGGCGTGATGCCTGAGGCGAGCAGCTCGTCACTACTGAGCTGTGAATGGGTCGTGGAGGCAGGGTGGATGACGAGGCTCTTCACATCCGCGACGTTGGCGAGCAGGGAGAAGAGTTCGAGGCTCTCCGTGAACTTCTTCGCGCTATCCACGTCTCCCTTGATCTCGACGGTGAAGATAGAGCCCGCTCCCTGTGGGTAGTAGCGTGAGAAGATCTCATGCGTCGGCTGATCGGGGCAGCTGGGGTGGTTCACACGCGTGATCTGGGGATGCTCGCTGAGGTAGGCGATGACTTTCTTCGCATTCTCCACATGACGCTCGACGCGCAGCGAGAGGGTTTCTAGTCCCTGAAGCAGGAGGAAGGAGTTGAAGGGGCTGATCGCCGCACCCGTGTCGCGTAGCAGCGTGATGCGTATCTTGATGATGTAGGCGAGGTTGCCTACGACATCGGAGAGGACTGCACCGTGATAGCTGGGGTTGGGGCTGGTGATGCCGGGGAACTTGTCGTTTTGCGTCCAGTCGAATTTGCCCGAGTCGATGATGACGCCACCCAGTACAGTTCCGTGCCCGCCGATGAACTTCGTCGCGCTGTGGACGACGACGTCCGCACCATGCTCGATGGGGCGGATGTTGTAGGGCGTGGCGAAGGTGTTGTCGACGATGAGGGGGATGCCGTGACGGTGGGCGATCTCGGCGACGGCGGCGATGTCGGTGGCGTCGCTGTTCGGGTTGCCGAGGCTTTCGATAAAGATGGCTTTGGTCTTGTCGGTGATGGCGGCTTCGAGCTCGTCGAGCTTCAGGCTGTTGACAAAGCTGCACGAGATGCCGATCTCTTCAAAGGTGTGGGCAAAGAGGTTGTAGGTACCACCGTAGATGCGCTTGTCGGCGATGATGTGGTCACCCGCTGTCGCGATGTTGCGCACGGCGTACTCGATGGCAGCAGAGCCCGTGGCGACCGCGAGGGCGGCGACTCCTCCCTCGAGGGCGGCGATGCGCTTCTCAAAGACATCGGAGGTGGGGTTCATCAGGCGGGTGTAGATGTTGCCAGGCTCGGTCAGGGCAAAGCGTCCGGCGGCTTGGGCTGAGTTTTCAAAGACGTAGGAGGTGGTGGCGTAGATGGGGACGGCACGGGCGTCAGTCGCGGGGTCGGCTTGCTCTTGTCCAACGTGGAGTTGGAGTGTTTCGAATTTATATTTCTTATTCATGTTTGATGTTTCTATCTAGGAGGGGCTGGGTAGGTGTGATTTTTTTTTCACTTTCGCGAAATCCGACTAGAGGAGGATGATTTTAGCGTTTATTGTCAAAAAGTCAATCACCGCGAATCCCTTTCTGCTGCAACACAATGTTTTTTCAATAAGTAAGTATTTTGTCATGCACTTGCAATTCTCTTGACCGCCGCGAAAAAGTCTCTAAGATACATGGCGTCGAGAGGCTCATGTCAAGGACGTCTCTTCTTCGATTTTAACAGAAAAGAATACAGAAAATTTTCCATATGCAAACATACTTTACAATGAATAACGCGCAGCGCATCCCCTGTCTCGGCTTTGGCACATGGCAGGCTCCCGATGGCGATATCGCCGCACAGAGCGTGCTGACGGCTCTCGATGCGGGCTACCGCCACATCGACACAGCAGCCATCTACGGCAATGAGTGCGGCGTCGGCGCGGCTCTCGCACAGACCAGCGTGCCACGCGAGGAGATCTTTGTCACCACGAAGGTATGGAACACGATGCGCGGCAAGGAGAAAACGCTCCAAGCCTTTGAAGAAAGCATGGAGAAGCTCCAGCTCGACTATATCGACCTCTACCTCGTCCACTGGCCTGCCAGCGAGAAGCACTACCCCGGTGAATGGCAAGCTCTCAACGCCTCCACATGGGAAGCTATGGAAGAGATCCTCGCCTCGGGGCGCGCCCGCGCCATCGGCGTGAGCAACTTCATGCCCGAGCACCTCGATGCCCTCATGGAGACGGCGAAGGTCACTCCCTGCATCAACCAAATCGAGTACCACCCTGGCTACATGCAGGAGGAGACCGTCGCAGCTTGCGCGCGCTACGGCATCGCTGTAGAAGCATGGTCGCCCCTCGGCTGCGGCGGACTCATCAACAACCCGCTGCTCCTCTCCCTCGGGGAGAAATACGGCAAGTCCGCTGCCCAGATCTGCATACGCTGGTGCCTGCAGAACAACACGCTGCCCCTTCCCAAGTCCGTGACGCCCTCCCGCGTCGTGGAGAACTTTGACGTCTGGGACTTCACCATCAGCGACGAAGACATGGCGACTCTCAATGCCATGCCTCAGACCTCCTTCTCGGGCTCTGATCCTCGCGAAGTGAACTTCATGTAATCACCCACTGGCCTCTCACTGTCATGTCGACTCGTCTCCCCATCCCTCAGTACGCCATGGCGCTCGCCCACGTGGCAGCCCTGCGCTCAGAAGACCCCTACCGCAAGGTGGGGGCGGCGGCACTCGACAAGGACAACCGCGTGATTGGAACAGCCTACAATGGGCTCTTCCCCGGCTTCATCGCCCCCGAGGGCTTTTGGTCGTCACGCGACGAGAGGCAGAAGTACATGCTGCACGCCGAGATCAATCTCTGCAGCCTCTTCAAGCGTGGTGAGGCGCACCTCGTCGCCTGCACCACCATGCCCTGCACCTCCTGCATGCAGGCACTCTGCGCTCACGGGGTGAAGGTCATCTATTATGGCGAATCTTACAAGCAGTCGCAAGCCCCTGACATCGCCCGTATGTACGGCGTCGAGCTCATCGAGGTGCGTGACTACCCGCTGGCGGGGAACTTTCCCCTCGTTTTTTAACAATCAATGGTAAAAGCGTGGCAGGCGAGGGCCTAGCCCCGTGAATACCTCCCAAGCAATCTCCCCCGCGAGCTCCGCGACACGTGTCACGGGCTGTTCAGGGCAGATGAGATCGACGATAGCACCCGATGTGACATCAAGGACATCAGTCACATCAATCATGATCTGATCCATCGTGACCCGCCCGAGCATCGGGCAGAGCTGCCCCTGCACCACCGCGCAGACACCGCTACCTGTCAGGTGGCGACTCCAGCCATCCGCGTAGCCTATACCCACTGTGGCGACACGCGTCGGGCTCGCGAGCTGGACGGTGCGACCATAGGAGACTCCATGCCTCGCAGGAAGCTCACGCACGAGACACACGCGTGCACGTAGTCTCAGAGTAGGGCGCAGCACCCCATCATAGATGGAGGCCATGGGAGCCACCCCGTAGAGCAGCAGCCCTGGGCGAGCTAGATTCGTCTCGGGCATCTCGTAGGCGAGCTGCCCCGCACTCGCGGCGAGATGGCAGTAGCGCAGAGGTAGCCGCGTGCGCAGCTCGCGCACCCAGCCGCCAAAGAGCTCAATCTGCTGCTGGGTGAAGGGCACATCCTCATCCGCCGAGGGGCAGTGCGACATCACGCCGTCAATGTGTACGTGCTCTAGGGAGCGCAGGTAATCCACAAAGCTATCCAGCCCCTCCCCGTCGGGATACAAAAATCCCTCACGTCCCATGCCACTGTCGAGGACGAGGTGCGCTTGCGCCCTGCATCCAAAGAGCTTGCCCAGAGCATTGAGGTGATCTGCCTCCTCGATAGACGAGATCGTCGAGTGCCAGCCGCGCTGCACAATCTCCTGACGCTCAGCGGTGAAAGTAGGTCCTAGGATAAAGGGTGCCGTGCGCACCCCCGCATGATGGAGGCGGCGCGCCTCTCCCACATTGGCGACGCCAAAGAAGCTAATGCCATCATTATCAAGACGTCGCGCTACAGGTTCAAGACCGTGTCCATAGGCTCCTGCCTTGATAATGGGCATGAGCTCCGTATTCGGTAAGGCTTGACGTGCAATGTCGAGGTTGTGAGAAATTGATTCTAAATCGACTTCGATCCATGAGCGTAGGGGGGCGCGATGAGGCATATCACAATAATTAGCACAATATGTTATGAAAAATCAAGCTCTAACAAATTTAGTTCATTTTTCGTGTTAATTACCAACAAGAAAATAAAAATACCACAACTTATATCTTGACAAGACCGAATATTTTAATACAATATCGGCATATGTCCTTGACAACATCACCCAACTCCCATTTGTTAAACAAACTACTCTTTATCGTGGATGCGTTACGACGCAAAAGCGTCAAAGATAACGAGAAGTCAAATAAACAGAAAGCGACCAAACTCACGGTACGCCAAAGCAGCGCTATTCGACTGCTCAAACTCCTCACTGATCGCACCCCCGAAGGCGTCTCTCTCAAGACACTCTCCGCTGGTCTTCAGATGACAGTTCCTGCCACCTCAATTCTCGTCGACACGATGGTCGTACGAGGCTATTTTGAGCGTCGTCCCAATCCCGAAGACCGCCGCGCGGTCCACATCCGCCTGACAGAAAAAGGTAAAGGTGTTTTCTCCGAGCTCTCTACCAAGATTGCAAAGGATTTCAAAAACATCCTGATGGAATTGGAAGACGAGGAAAAGAAAAATTTTGCCCAGATCGTAGAAAAGCTCTACACGGGTATCAATAATAACAATAACTCGGCTGATACAAAAGCCATCTAAGTAAAAACTTCAAAAGAGAAGTCTCCTCTTTGTCAAGAGGGGAGATGATGATCTTTCTTTACCCTATCATTCTACTTACTAGAGTGATAGGGTAACTTTGCTGTATCGTGCAATGCGTAAAAACGCGTGCGCTACGTGATCGAAGTACTCCTAAGTGGTATCAAAACACCCAGCACGCGCTAAAATTCCTATCAATATCACGCGAATAGTGCCGAATCTCGCGCTCGCGCATCCTCTTCATTCGATAAGTGCTTGCAAAGTAGGAGAGATTGAAGTATCATGCTTCCTATATGGCAGACCGTACACATACAGATCCTGCTCGCATGGAAAAAATTGTGAGCCTGTGCAAAAGAAGAGGTTTTATTTTTCAATCAGCTGAAATCTATGGCGGCCTCAACGGCTGCTGGGACTACGGCCCGATGGGAGCTGAGCTCAAGCGTAATCTGAAAGAATACTGGTGGCGCCGCCACGTGCAGGAGCGCCCCGACATCGTCGGCATGGATGGCTCCATCCTCACGCACAATGCCGTGCTCGTCGCCTCCGGCCACGTTGGCGGCTTCTCCGATCCCCTCTGCGACTGTCTCCTGAGCAAGGAGCGTCTCCGCGCCGACCAGATCCCCGCCCAGAGCGGCACCGCTCTCTGGTGGAAGGGCGCGCGCAAGGCTGACGGCAGCTGGAGCAGTGAGAAAGAATTCTCCATCCTCGTCGCTGAGGGCAGTGATGAAAAAGCCCTCAAGCAAGCCCGCAAATCCGCCCTCCAGTACTATGTGCTGCTCGCGGGCAAGGGCGCGCAGGTAGGCGACATCGAGCTCGTCGATGAATCGCGCGAAGAGGTCACGGAGAGCACACGCTACAACCCCGCGAACGGCTCGCTCGTGACTGAGGCACGCGAGTTCAACCTCATGTTCAAGACCAAGATCGGTGCTACCTCGGATGACAACGATCCCAACGCTGTCGGCTGGCTGCGTCCCGAGACCGCGCAGAATATCTTCTGCCAGTACAAGAATATCCTCGACTCCTCACGCATGAAGCTGCCCTTCGGCATCGCTCAGGTGGGCAAGTCCTTCCGCAATGAGATCAATCCTCGCAACTTCACCTTCCGCTCCCGCGAGTTTGAGCAGATGGAAGTCGAGTACTTCTGCAAGGAGGAAGACGGTCTGCGTCTCACAGACGAGTGGCTCGAGACCTGCCTCTGCTTCTACGAAGAAATCGGCATCCCCCGCGACAAGATCCACATCCTCGACGTCCCCGATGGCGAGCGCGCCTTCTATTCCAAGAAGACCTACGACCTCGAATACGAGTTCCCCTTCGGCATTCAGGAGCTCCAGGGCATCGCCTACCGCACCGCCTATGACCTCACCGCCCACCAAGAAGGCTCGGGCAAGGCTATGGAATACTTTGACGAGGCGACGCGCGAGCGCTTCATCCCCCACGTCGTCGAGCCCTCCGCTGGCTGCGACCGCACGGTGCTCGCCGTCATCTGTGAGGCCTACGACGAGGAAGAGCTCGGCACAGCCGAGAAGAGCGACGTGCGCACGGTGATGCGATTCCACCCCCGCATGGCTCCTATCAAGGCGGCTATCTTCCCCCTGCTCAAGAACAAGCCCGAGCTCGTCCGCATCGCCCGCGAGCTTGAGACGCAGCTGCGCAGCTACATGACGGTCTTCTACGATGAGACAGGTGCTGTAGGTCGCCGCTACCGTCGTCAGGACGAGGTGGGCACTCCCTTCTGCATCACGGTCGACTTTGACACGCTGGGCGAGGAGAAGCCCGAGCTCAAGGGCACGGTCACTGTCCGTCACCGCGACAGCATGGAGCAAGAGCGCGTCGCCATCGACGAGCTGCTGCACTGGCTGATGGCGCGTGTGCGCTAATACAGCTGCACTCCCTGCGATATGGATACTACCCTACACCGCGCATGGGCAGAGGTCGACACCGATGCCATGCGCCACAATCTATCCATCGTAGCACGAGCTCTGCCCTCACACCGCCGTATGGCTATAGTGAAGGCAGAGGCCTATGGTCATGGCCTCGAGGGGGTAGCGAAGGCTCTCGATCGAGAGGACATCGCCTACTTTGGCGTCGCCACGATCGCAGAGGCGGCGCGTGTGGAGGCGGCAGGCTGTCAGACCGTCCCCTTCATCCTCGGACCCTGCTTCCCCGCTGAGCGCGAGGTCATCGTGCAGCGTGGCTGGGTCGCGGCACTCTCGAGTCTCGAGGAGCTCGATCACTTTGAGTCCCTCGGTCGCCTCTATCAGAAGCCCGTCCACCTGCATCTCAGCATTGATACAGGCATGGGGCGCGCAGGCATGCTGCCTGGTGGACTCGCTGGACTGGGGGAGAGACTGCGCCAGTGTCAGTACGTGCAGCTAGAGGGCATCTACTCGCACCTCTCGGCCGCCTCGGAGAATATCTCCTTCACCCATCGTCAGATCAAGAGCTTTGAATATGCAGTCAAGCAGCTTGACAGCCAGCAGATAGATCTAAGCTATAGGCATCTCTGTAGCAGTGCTGCCGTGTTCAACTACAAGGTACCCAGCACGAATATGGTGCGTCTCGGGCGTCTCCTCTACGGCTACTCGCCCATGATGTCGGAATACAATGCAGAGCTGCGAAACACGCTCACCCTCTATAGCCGCGTGACGCTCGTGCGCACCCTACCTGAGAACCACGGCGTCTCCTACAATCATACCTTTGTCACGGAGGAGCCCACGAAGGTCGCCACGATAGGCATAGGCTTTGCCGATGGCTATCTGCACTACCTCTCCAATACAAACGCGCGCGTCTATCTCAACAAGACCTACTGCCCCATCCTCGGGCGCATCACCATGGATCAGATCATGGTGGATGTCTCGCATCTCAAGCAGGTCGAGTCGGGAGACGTCGCCGAGATCATGGGACCTCACGTCCCATGGACGGAGCTCACCACGCGGGCGCAAACCATACCTAGCAATGTGATCACCAGCATCACCGCACGTGTGCCGCGTCTCTACCTTCCTTAAGGGAACTTCTAAATTCTCGTCATTCTAAATAAACAAATACAGAAAAATCACCTCAAATCTTAGCTCGCGAGAAAATAGAAGCTCCCTTAATATGTCTCACGTTGCGCTACACTTACTCTCTCTTTTTGCGCAATTTCAATGCAAAGATATCACAACAACGCACTACTATGACTAAAAAACGCAACACCTCCCTCGTCGCCTTCCACTGTCCAGATGCCCTGCTCACTGAGATTGACGACCTCGCCTACATGAACATGATGGATAGAACTGAATACATCGTTGCCGCAGTGGGGAAGTTCGTCGAATACGTGGAGGGCTGTGAGGAGAGAAAGACGCAGTTACTGATGCAGGAGGTGAATGCCCAGTACAAGCAGGATATGAATGAGAATGATGAGGTCGAGGAGGAGTATGAGCTTTTTTATGCCGATGACTCCGATGGGGCAAAACAGCATTCCTCCTGATTGCCCTGCAATACAGCAAATACAAAAAAGCAGCTCTGCGTTATAGGGAACCTTACAAAATTAGCAGCAAAAGTCGTGCTGTGTCGCTCATTTCCGAAATCTGCAATTTCTGAAAACTAATTTTACAAGGTCCCCTATAGAGCTGCTTTTTTTTCGTGCGCATGCTGTGATGCGAGCTGAAGGCTATTCTGTGAATGCGACATTCTCTCGCAGGATGCGTCCTGTGTGACTGGGGGCCAGAATGGGGTTGCCCACCGCCTGACGCGAGTCGTGGATAGTCGATCGGAGCGCATCAAGACCGTAGAAGTCAGCCTCTTCTATACGCATGATCTCATGGTGGCAGAGACTGCCCAGATGGCGGATGAGCTCCAGCTTCTCATAGGCCTGATCGACCTCCTTGGTATCAGAGACGGTGAGCGTCATTTTGATGAGATGGTCGATCTCTACGAGGGCGTAGACGAGGTCGTGGATGCGTTGCGCCTGCTCCATACCATCCTGCATGCTCTGTACCTTCTTGAGACGGTTGTGGAGCTGGGTGAGCATATTCTCTGCTTGGATAAAGGAGGCGGGCGATTGGAGTCCCTGTGCTTGGATGATGGAGCCGACGGGGTCGACGACACTATTCTCCGCGTGGCTCTGCTCCTCGGGACAGAACTTGCGCAGCAGCTCAGCGAGCTCCTTGGAGCCGTAGGCATCGCATCGCAGCAGCTCGCGGCTCAGGATGCTGATCTTGCCAAAGAGGCGTGTGCTCTCCTTGGCATGCTCCTTGATGAGGAGGAGATTGTATCCATTGTTGGAGATGCGCTTGTGCATCTCATTGAGGTAGACCGTGATGAGCTGATAATGGTGCTGGAGTCGACCGACTGAGGCACGCGCTGATTGGTAATCTCGTATCTGCACGAGATCATCCTTGATCGAGTTCGCACTCTTGATGATGAGGTGATGGAGCTCCTTCTCATTGAGAGACTCCTGTTGTGTTGGGCTGCTTGTAGCGGATACGCTCTCGGCCTGTGCATAGTAGGGTATGCACAGCAGGGGTAGAGCACAGAGCCTGCTCGCTACCTGTAAAAAGGGGCGACGGATAGGGGGCATGTTGGGTTGTTGGGGGGTAGTTGTAGAGAAACAATATTCTCTGCACAAGCTTATATCATAGATTCTAACGAGGATGCAAGCACAAAAGAACCAAGAGAGTGAAAACTCTCTTGGTTCTTAGGAATTAGCTAATTAGCTATTAAGATCTTGCAGTTAAGCTTCTTTGCTTTCCTCGGCAGGAGTGTCAGCAGCGGGTGCTTCTTCGCTGCTTTCAGCGGCGGCTTCTTCTGTCGTGGTGGTCACCTCGGCATTGCGGGTGATGAGCTCGAGCACCTTGGAGGTGATGATGGACTGGCGGATACCGGTGATGCGGTTTTCCTTGACCATCTTGCGCATGTAGGTCTTGAGATTCTTTTCACCTTCCTTCTCAGCGAGCTGAGCGATCTGGTAGTAGACTTCTTGGTCAGCGGCGACGATGCTTTCGTTCTTGGCGATGAGCTGGAGGGCGAAGTAGACGCGCAGGTTGCGCATGGTTTCTTCGCGGCTGCTTTCGCGTAGTTCGTCCATCTTCTGCATGATGCTGTAGTCACCACCCTGCATGGCTTCGTACATCTTGCGCTGGACTGTGTTGTCAAGTTCGCGCTCGACGAGAGCCTCGGGGAGGGAGAAGGTGAGCTTGTCAGCGATGATTTCGGTGACCTGATCGATCTTTGCCTCATCATTGCTCTGCTCCTTGGAGCGAGTCATGTTCTCACGGACGATTTCCTTGATCTCGTCGAGAGTCTTGTCAGGGAGGGCTGCGGCGAAGAGTTCTTCGTTGATCTCGGGAGTCTGCTTTTCGCGTACTTCTGTGATCTTGCAGGCGAAGAGCACTTCCTTGCCAGCGATATCGCTGAGGGGGAAGTCTTCCTTGAGCTCGATCATGATTTCGCGCTCGTCGCCAGCGAGGGCGCCTTCGAGGCCTTCGGCGAGACCGGGCATGAAGCGATCTTCTGCCATCTCGACCCAGTGACCTTCGCGGCCTTCCATGAAGCCGACAGGCTTGCCGCAGAACTCGGCGAGGGACTGACCGTCGATGGAGGTGGTGAAGTCGATGACGCAGATGTCACCCTTGCCCATTTCAGCGGCGCGCTCGACGGGCTCGTGCTTGGCGCTGGATTCAGCGTACTGCTTGAGCGTGTCTTCTACTTCGCTGTCGGAGACCTCGGTGGTGGGCACGGAGACGGGGAGACCCTTGTACTCGGGGAGTTCGAACTCGGGAATGACGGTGAGAGTCGCGTCGACGGTGAAGCTACCTTCGTCTGTGAAGGCACTGGTCACGTCGACGAAGTCGAGAATCATGAGGTTTTCATTTTCGCTGAGCGTCTGTTCCTGTACCTGCTCGAGGAGACGGCCTTCTACTTCTTCTTCGATAGCAGAAGCGTAGCGCTTGGTGATGACTTGAAGAGGGGCTTTGCCAGGGCGGAAGCCTGGTACGTTAGCATTCTTGGAATAGGACTTCGCGATGTCAGCCTTGAGCTTGGCTACATCTTCAGTGGCGACAACTGCTTTCAGCGTTGCCTGACAATCATTGGTCTTGTCGATTTGGATGTTCATAATATGTTGTTTGCTAAAAAGCTTCAGCGCGTCATCTGTCTCCCCTTGCGCGTGCGTTTGGGGGTGGATGCAGAGGGCGTCGCGCGTGCGACGCAAGAGGATACAGGATTTTGTTGTGAATTGCAAGGCTAGATTCATCCCCCTTGCTGATGAGTGCAAAAAACTTGACAGAGGCATCGTTCGTGTATTAGTGTGGAGTGATGGGTATCTATTCTTTTTTGACGCCGTTTGTGGCGGCTGGTTTGTTGTTGGGATCGTTGCAGCCTGTGGTGCAGGGGGCGACTGCTGGAGTGGTGTCGACTCAAGGGGAGCAGGAGAGCTATGAGGCGCTGGTGAAGCGCAATGCAAAGCTCAAGGATGCGGACGCGTTGCAGCGTTTACTAGGGCGAAAGAAGCCTGTGATGTGGCTTTTCCTCGGGGATAGCATCACGCATGGGGCGATGCATACGAAGGGAGGGCGTGATTATGTGGATCATCTGGAGGAGCTCATCCGCTGGGAGAGGCGTGCGCCGCAGCGTATCCGTGACTGTGTGGTGAATGCGGGGGTGAGTGGGGATACGCTGACGCGGTTTTTTGATGAGCGCTCGTGGCGATTGTTGCCGGAGAAGGCGGATGTGGTGTTGGTGAACTTTGGGGTGAATGACGTGCGCTCGCGGATCTGTCGGGAGGGATTTGAGAAGCAACTGCGTCGGCTGGTGAAGCAGATACGGGGTGATGGGGGGATTGTCGTGTTGCAAGTGCCGACGATGGTGAGGGGGATGAAGCAGAGGGATTGGGATTTTCGGGCTTCTGTGCGTGGGGTGGCGGAGGAGATGGACTGTCTGCTGGTGGATCATCCGCTGTTCTGGAAGGAAGTGGGGCAGGGGAATGTGTTGGCGGTGTGGATGAATGATGCGTTGCATCCCAATAAGCTGGGGCATCGGGCGATGGCGCAGGCGGTGGCGCGGGCATTGGGGATAGCGCCGGCGAATGCGGCGATGATGAGGTTGCCGTTGAGGTAGCCGTTGAGGTAGGGGGAGATAAAGGAAACGGATGCATAATGAAGAGATGCGAAGCATCTTGGATTCTTAAGCCATTTTGCATGCCAAAATGAGACGAAGAGAGCCCAAGACACTTCTTGGGCGGTTCTCGCGCAGCGAGAACTCTGAGGATAGACCTTAAGCGATCTCTGGCGATCGTTCGCCAGTGGGGTGAAGGTCAAATCGCACTGCGATTTGAGACGACGAAAGGGCAGGACACTTCCTGCCCGGCCTGAGCGTAGCGAAGGTGAGGAGGATAAGCCCCTTCGGGCGCACCGTAGGTGTGCGCCCACGGCAGCGAGGGGGCGTAGCCTCCGACGGGCGGCAGTTTAGATAGCTCAGCACACGCTCGCGTGGCAAACCCTGCATGGGGTTCACACCGCAAACTGACGCCCCCTATTTATCCCGCCCGAAGGGCGACAAATTTTTTCCGAGGCAAACGCGAAGCGTCACCACTGATGTAGTAACAGTGGTGACGCTTCGCGTTTGCTGCGGTGGACAAGAGGCGCGCTTCGCGCGCAGGTTGACGGGGGCGTCAGTTGGCGGCGTTGCTTCCATGCTGGGTTTGCCACGCGAGCGTGTGCTACAATACTCGGAACTGACGCCCGCTGGATCTGCGATCCAGCACTGCTTGCGGGGCTTCGCCCCACACCCCAGGAGGGCTCTGCCCTCCACCCGCTGGGCTCTGCCCAGACCCGCCGGCGAACGATCGCCGGAGATCGCTTAAGGTCT
>CAYJID010000025.1:0-10369 GCA_964370135.1 uncultured Akkermansia sp.
ATACTAACTTTCTTATCGAGTGAGGCATTCACGATACGATTCTGACGGAGTGCCCAAAATGCTGGAAAATACGGTGATCACCCCACTTTGTACCTATCTTCCATACAGGCATTAAATCATTAATTGTGTGATATGTATAATAGAAAAACTCCAGCACGGGGTGCTGGAGTTTTTGAAAAGCTGTAGAAGCTTTTTCTCTCTTAGCGAGAGTAAAGTTCGACGATGAGCTGCACGTTGACGATAGGAGCGATTTCTTCTACCGTGGGGATGCGGCTGACCTTGCCTGTGAGCTTCGCGCTGTCAGCTTCGAGCCAAGTTGGCGTGATAGCGGAGGCATTGATCTCAAGGAAGCGGTTGGCGAGAGCCTGGGAGCGTGCCTTGCCAGCAACGATGATCGTGTCACCAGGCTTGCAGTTGTAAGAGGCGACGTTGACCTTCTTGCCGTTTACGGTGACGTGACCGTGGGAGACGAACTGACGAGCAGCAGCGCGAGTGTTCGCATAGCCGAGGCGGTAGATAACGTTGTCCAAACGCAGCTCGAGGAGCTGGAGGAGGATGTCACCTGTGACGCCACGACGGCGGCTTGCTTCTTCGTAGTACTTGCGGAATTGACCTTCGAGGACACCGTACATGAAGCGCAGCTTCTGCTTCTCAGCAAGCATGATGCCGTAGTCGGACTTCTTCTTGCGACCGGCGCGGGCGCCGTGCTGGCCGGGGGGGAAGGGACGGCGCTGGTACGCCTTGCTGGCGCCAAAGAGCTCTACTCCGAAGCGGCGGCTGATCTTTGCGGTAGGACCTGTATAACGAGCCATAATATTGTGATGATTCTAAAAGTTAAATGCGTGAGCGGCTACTATGCGTGACGAGCCTTGGGAGGACGGCAGCCGTTGTGAGGGATGGGAGTGACGTCCACGATAGCGGAGACTTCCAGACCGACAGTTTGGACGGCACGTACAGCGGATTCACGGCCGGAGCCAGGACCTTTGACGCGTACTTCAACTTCCTTGAGACCGTGGCCCATGGCTTGGCGGCAGGCGTCTTGGCAGACAACTTGGCCAGCATAAGCGGTGCTCTTGCGGCTGCCCTTGAAGTTGAGCTTGCCAGCGGAGGACCAGGCGATGACATTGCCCTTGAGGTCGGTGACGCTTACAACAGTATTGTTGAAGGTCGAGGAGATGTGGACGACACCAGTGGTGACGTTCTTGCTACCCTTGGCCTTGAGGATCTTGATCTTGTCTTCGTCTTCGGCGAGACCGAGCTCGGCGAAGATGTCGCGACGTGCTTCAGGCTTCTTTGGCTCGGGAGCGGCAGGAGCTGCGGGAGTCTCGGCGGGTGCGCTTGTCGTTTCTACAGCGGCAGTTTCAGCAGCAACAGGAGCGGGCGTCTCGGTGATTTCTTCTTGAATGATTTCTTCAGACATGGTTCGACTTGTAACGTTGTGTGTTCTTATCTAGTGCTCTTGCTTACTTCTTGGCGCCAACAGTCTTCTTCTTGCCCTTGCGGGTGCGAGCGTTGGTGCGGGTGCGTTGACCACGGACGGGGAGACCACGGCGGTGGCGGTAGCCACGGACGCAGCCGATGCTTGTCAGACGCTTGAGAGCGAGTTGTTTTTCACGACGAAGGTCACCCTCGATGAGGATGCTGTTGCTCGTGATTGCCTGAACGATTTTGGTGAGTTGAGCGTCGGAAAGTGTTCCTGTGCGGAGGTCAGGAGAGACACCGGCCTGCTCAAGCACCTTCTTCGCTGTCGAAGGACCGATGCCATACAGATAGCAAAGGGAGGCTTCGATGCGCTTCTCATTGGGTATCTCTGTACCGAAAAGACGTGCCATATTGCTGGTTGCTTAATAGTGTTGATGTGTGACTCTCCCACCCTTTGTGGTGAGTCGTGGGGGATAGGATAAGCATTTTTCGGAAAGTTGCAAGCATAATCTGCTATAAAATTACAACTTTGGGTAAATTTGGGATTTTTGGGGACTTTTAGGCAATCTGATGCCGCTATCTATAGTGCGTACGCACCCAGCCGCGACAAGAAATTGGATTCTTAAGGTCTCGACCTTAAGCGATCTCCGGCGATCGTTCGCCGGCGGGTCTGGGCAGAGCCCAGTGGGGTGAAGGGGCTAGCCCCTTCTGGGGTCGAGGTCATTTTGCACTGCAAAATGAGACGACGAAAGGGCAGGATACCTCCCTGCCCGTCCGAGCGAAGCGAGGTGAGGAGGATAAGCCCCCGCGGGTTCGGGCAGAGCCCGAGGGTGCGAGGAGGCGCAAGCCTCCGATGGGCGTCAGTTCCACTAGATTAGAACACGCCCGCGTGGCAAATCCAGCATGGCAGCAACGCCGCCAACTGACGCCCCCGTCTATCCTCCGCGCGAAGCGCGGCAAGCTCTCACCGTCGCAAACGCGAAGCGTCATAGCGGCTCATCCTGCCCTAATCCTCCTTCTTAATCAACTCCACACCCTCACCACCGACGGGGATGAGCGGCAGCTTAATAGAAGGATCAAAAGGAGGCAACTCAATACTCTCGGCAGGATCGGGCACCGATTCCAGCGTTGGGATTTTCTTGAGCGTCAGAGAGACAGCATCAATATCAATATAGCGCGTATCGGGATCATGACGCGTCCAGAGCCACGAACGCCAGCGACTCACCTGCGTGGGCACAGTCGTAGTCTTGAGCTCGTAGCCTTCCTTCATCGCAGTGACCGTGACATCGTGTTGCTGGTCGACCTCACTACTCACGGGGCTGGCGAAGGGGAGTTTCTTGCCATTGACATAGATATCTGCACCTGCTGGCGTGGTGGAGAAGAGCATGGGCTTCTTCGTCGGGGTGCAGCTCAGGAGCAGGACGGGCAGGAGGTAGCGTGCTAGCGCGGAGAGGGTGGGCATGCGCGTATTCTAGAGTACTGATAGCCTGTTGGCAAGGAGAAAGGTAGATTAAGCTAGCTTCATAGGATGAACAACGTGCGTTCTAGAGTTTATTGGGTCGTACCGTCATTTGGGTCGTCAAGAGATACGACAAGACCGAAGGGCTCCTGAGCGACGGTATAAGTGACGTGATGGTTGATACAAAAATACTTATTCTTTAACCATTTTTCCTCTTCCTCACGTGTGCAAGTAATTCTTATAGGTTCAATCAGCGAATCTTTGGTTCGGTAGTCGCCGTTTTCATCAATGCAATAGCCTTCATCGTGTTTGTGCCTTTGTCGCAGATAATAGTCGATTTCATCGTCTGTTAGGTATTCTTGGATTTCAATACGCACCGAAAAAGCTGGCTTGTAGAGAGAGCTGTCATAGTATATGAAAAATGATTGATTTTCGATCTTATCTTCGTCAACGCACTGTACATGTGCATCAAGCTGATTGAGCTGTTTTTTGAGATTTGCATCAATATTCTTAAACATATAATGCTCAGATATTTTTTGTGTATAGCAGCTATCGCATGATATAAGAACATGTTGTTGCTCCGTAAGCACGTCAGAGAGGTTTTTTATTATATTGGCATTTCCAAGCGCGCGCCTTATTAGTTTGTCTTCGTTCTTCTTAAAAGGAACTAATAGTACATGTTCATTCATTTCAGATAAACGGCTTATTTGGTGTTCTAAGGTGCCGATAACATGCAAGGTGCGGATCGTTTCATACCTTGCTAGAGTTGTATTATCTGCATCTAGCGCGGTATAGTTTTCAGACTTCTGATACTTCCGCTGTAAGAGTTGGCATTGCTTGAGGATTGCATCACGATATTTGGGCAATGATTCACGGGCAATTATTGTTTCTTCAAGAATTTTATCCTTGAGTAGTATGCGCAAGAAGCCTAATAGGCCATTGTTGTCTGATGTGCTTTCAAAGAGAATGGAGTTGCGTTGATGTCTGTCACTCAGTTGAATCCATACTGCGAATCGTTCGTAGTCTCTTGATTTGTTTGGCTTGATTTCACCCGTATTAGAAAAAAAACGTTTATGTATATTTACTATAGCAGAAGATGGAGGAAGTCTTCTTAAAAGTTCATTCTCCTTTTCGGAATACTCCGAAAAGTGACTGTAGAGGTAAAAAATGCAGTATTCAATAATAATATCATCATTAGGCAAGAAATTCAGCCCCTTACTATCATTGCTTATTCGCGTGTGGTTTCTGAAATATTGGAAGTAGCCATGAGCTTTTTCCTCAGCATCGTTTGTGAAACAGTCAGATAAAAGTTGAATAAGACTAAACTGTGGACGCCTATCTTTAATGCTATAGTTTAAATTGCTATATGCCTCACCGAGCAATTTATGTTTAGCTTCCCCATAAGTTTTAATATATGAAGGTTCATAGAAAGATAAGTAATATATGTACGCGAAGGCTGCATAGATAAGATAGTCTGAATTGTCAGAAGTGAGTGAATAATCAATCTTGGGAAGCAGTGTGTTTAGCATATCTATATCTGCATTAATTATAACTTCAGCCATGAATATAAAAATGCACCGGTTGGATATAGGTCGTCCGTTGAATAAGGAATTATAAACCATATCAAACTCTCTGCGCGAGATTGCTCCAGTGTAATAGTGATGCGATAATAGCCAGATAGCCTCTAAGATGTGATCAATAGCATCACTAGGCAAGTATGTATATGCACTGTAAGCTAAATTAGAGTTATTATTTAATACAGCATCATTGATGAGGCGACTCATACATTCTAGTGTATTGCCGCGAAGCTTGTGCTCTGGAGCGAATCGCTTTAGTGCATCGTCAAAGAAAACGAGGTCTTCATCTTCGCTCGCATTGGGGATATTTCCTTGTGCGGCCTTGGATAAAAGCGATAATCTCAGCTTGGTCAAGGCATGTAGATATTCTCGCTGCCTGTCCGTGTAGAGAGGCAGTCCCATTTCATCCTGTTCTACGCGTGTATTCTTAACCAAATCCAGTACTCGGTACACATACTCTTTCGCAAAGCGATGAATATATTCATCACTCATCGCAAGCTGAAGGCTCTCGTAAACAATGACGATCGTCAAGTACATCGAGATACAGCAGATCACGCAAACCATCATGAGGCTATTGATCAGGATAGCAGGGAGAGACAGAGCGTTAAGGGCTACGACAATGATTAGCGTTTCATAAAAATTGAGCCTCGTGAGGCTGTCGGTCTTGATACAAAGCAGCTCCTCGAGTGTGAATCCATAGTGAGTATCTTTTAGGCGATTCGAGCAGATAGTCAGGAAAGCAATTGTAAGTGCGCTCATCGTGGCTTGTACAGCCCACGTTGTTAATGCGATACTGCTGTAGTTCTCAATGATGACGAGATCGAACTCGCGCAAGACAAAACGGTCAAGAAGACTTAGCAGGACGATTAACCCTAGAGCGCAAAGCGTGTAGATACGGATTTTCTTTGCTGATGCGACATGGTAGGTGTTCTGATTTGCGTTCATTGCTAGGAGGTAGGAGTCAACAGAGCAAGAGTGCTTGCTCGTTATTGCTGGATAAGAGAGAAATTGCAGTAGCTTGTATGCTTGATGCACCTCTCGCGCCTATTGGATACAATAGACGCGAGGGTAATAGCATTGCATTTCGTTGATGGTGAAACTTAAGCCCGCACTTGCAGCCCTGAGAGCTTCATGTTCGGATCGACCGGGGTAGTAAGCGGCGACTGCTCACCTTTCTCCGCCTTGAGCAGAGCCGCGTAGGCGATCATGGCCGCGTTGTCCGTCGTGTACTCAGGTGCAGGGAGGATGAGCTCGACGCCTGCCTTCTCACAGGCTGCGGTCATGTGCTCGCGCAGCGCGCGGTTGCACGAGACACCACCTGACAGCGCGAGGGTGCGCATACCTGTCTCGCTCAGCGCACGCAGCGATTTGCGCACGAGGACGTCAATGATGGCTTGCTGCACACTGGCGCAGAGATCCGCGAGCGTCTGCTCATCCAGATCACGCGGATCTCCCGAGGCAACGACCTTCGGCAGGGTGTACAAGAGCGCCGTTTTGAGCCCCGAGAAGGAGAAATTGTGATGCGCCTCGTGCATCATCGGACGCGGCATGCTGAAGCGCGCTGGGTCGCCCTGCCTTGCGAGGCGGTCAATCTCGGGGCCACCCGGGTAGGGGAGATTGAGCATCTTCGCCGCCTTGTCAAAGGCTTCCCCCGCCGCATCATCGAGGCTGCGTCCGAGTAGCTCATAATCATCATGCCCCTTGACATGGATGAGCAGCGTATGCCCCCCCGAGACGACGAGCCCGATATGCGGCACGACACCACCGGGGTGCGTGATGAAGGGCGAGAGCAGATGCCCCTCCATGTGATTAATAGCAAGATACGGCTTGCCCGCCGCGAGGGCGAGTGCCTTTGCCGCGCTATTGCCAATCAGAAGAGCTGCGACAAGACCGGGCCCTGCCGTGCCGGCAAAGGCGTCGATCTGCTCGATACGGCGGTCAGCCTGCGTGAGAGCCTCCTCCAGCACGCCGCGCAGGGCTGCCGAGTGGTTGCGCGAGGCGAGCTCGGGGATGACGCCGCCGTAGAGACGATGGATGGGGATCTGGGTGGAGATGACGGAGCTCAGGAGGCTGGGTACAAGCATGCCATCGTCGCTCTCGAGGAGCGCGATGGCAGTCTCGTCACAGCTTGACTCGATGGCTAGGATGAGCATGCTGTTCTATGTTGTTGATTAGGATTCTGTACCTGTCTTGCGCGGACGCCCTACCTTGCCCTTGGGTTTGCGGGGGGAGGGGGTGGGGGTGGAGACGAAGTCGTGGCGTACGAGCTTCGCGGACTCCTTGCCCAGCACAGTGTCTTCGGTGATGATGACGGTCTTGATGTTCTTCTCACTGGGGACGTCGTACATGACCTCCAGCATGAGCTTCTCAAAGATACCGCGCAGGGCGCGCGCACCTGTACCGCGCTCGATGGCGACATGCGCCATGGCCTTGAGAGCGGCGGGCTCGATCTCGAGATCAGCTCCACTCATCTTGAGCAGCTTGCTGTACTGCTTCACCAGCGCGTTGCGTGGCTCGGTGAGTAGTGATACGAGCTGCTCCTCGCTGAGACGCGTGAGCGGGGCGAAGATGGGGAGACGTCCGACGAGCTCGGGGATCATGCCAAATTGGAAAAGATCCTCGGGGATGGTCTTGCCGAGGATTTCTTCCTCGGTGAACTCCTTGCGATCGCGATCTTCTTCAATCGAGTTGAAGCCGATGTTGGACGCCCCGATGCGCTTGCGGATGATGTCCTCAAGCCCGACGAAGGCACCACCGCAGATGAAGAGGATGCGGTCGGTGTTGATCGTGATGTACTGCTCGTTGGGGTGCTTGCGTCCGCCCTTGGGAGGGATGTTGCACTCGCTGCCTTCGATGATCTTGAGCAGTGCTTGCTGGACACCCTCGCCTGAGACGTCGCGTGTGATGCTGACGTTCTGGGTCTTGCGTCCGATCTTGTCGATTTCGTCGATGTAGATGATGCCGCGCTCCGCCTTGGATACATTCATATCGGCGGCTTGGAGGAGGCGCAGGACGATGTTCTCCACGTCTTCGCCCACGTAGCCTGCCTCCGTGAGGGTGGTGGCATCCGTGATGCAGAAGGGGACGTCGAGGATGCGTGCGAGGGTCTTGGCGAGTAGCGTCTTGCCCGAGCCGGTAGAGCCAGCGAGCAGGATGTTGCTCTTCTCGATTTCGACATCTTCCTCTAGGGCGTGCTGGCGCAGGCGCATGTAGTGGTTGTAGACGGCGACGCAGAGGGTTTTCTTCGCAAGATCTTGACCGATGACGTAGCGATCCAGCTCCTTGTGCAGGGCTGCAGGAGTGGGCAGCTCGGAGATGTCTTTGGTCTCGATGGTCAGGGGGCTCTCATCGACCTCCTCCTGAGGGAGGACCTCGGGGTGCGTGCCTCGGATGAGGGCGAGGATGCGCTCGGCGGCGATATCGCCTATTTCGCTACGCAGCATCTTGTAGGTCATGCCCTCGACGCACTGAAAGCAGATGGTGGTGCCATCGACGGACAGGACGGGGCGGCCTTCGTTTTCTTCTCCTCCGCAGAGGGTGCATAAGCGACTTTTGGATGCCATGATTAGGAGGTTCTTTCTTCTTTGTGGGTCAGGATGCGGTCGATGAGACCGTAGGCCAGAGATTCTTCGGCACTCATGTAGTTGTCGCGATCTTGGTCCGCTTTGACGGTCTGTTCCGATTTGCCCGTGTGCTTAGAGAGAATGGCGGTGAGGCGCTTGTCGAGGCTGAACATGAAGTTAATCGTGCGCTCGACGTCAGCAGCGGTTCCGCTAGCTCCTCCACGTACCTGATGAATCATGACGTGGGAATTGGGCAGGCAGAAGCGCTTGCCCTTCGTACCAGCAGCTAGCAGGACGGAGCCCATCGATGCAGCGATGCCAATGCAGTAGGTGTTGATATCACAACTCAAAAACTGCATGGTGTCATAGATGGCAAGTCCTGCCGTTACCGATCCTCCAGGAGAATTGATGTAGATGTGTATGTCCTTCTTTGGGTCGGACATCTGGAGGAAGAGTAGCTGGGCAATAACGGAATTCGCCACCGTATCATCTATCTCGGTGCCGATAAAGATCACGCGGTCGAGTAGGAGGCGTGAGTAGATATCGTAGGCTCGCTCGCCACTGTTGGTCTTTTCGATCACGGTGGGAACGTAGTAATAGTTCTTAGGGGTGGTTTCCATATTTTTGAGCCTGAAGACTGATCAGGCAAGATTAGTGTAGCACGAAAGTCCTCCTATGCAAAGAACATAAGTGAGAATAGAACACAATAAAATAAACAGCATCGCGATGTCCGCTCTGGACACCGTGATGCGAAGGGGGTATAAGGGGATTGCTCTTAGCGCATGTCGATGACAGGGACGAGCAGGGGCTCGTCGGGACCGACGTAGCGTGAGAGCGGACGGAAGAGCGCGTTGTCTTCCAATTGCTCGAGAATCTGAGCCACCCAGCCGGATGTACGCGCGATGGCGAAGAGGGTGGTGAAGAGGTGCGTGGGGATGCCGAGGCTGTAGTAGACGGTCGCGGAGTAGAAGTCAACGTTCGCGTTGAGATTCTTGCGCGCGCGCATCATCTTGGCGATCATGTCGCTCATGCGTATCCACTTCGGCTCACCGATGGTGTGCGTGAGGCGGATGGCGATGCGGCGCAGCTGCGGGGCGCGGGGATCCATGGTGCGGTAGACGCGGTGTCCCATGCCAAAGATCTTCTCCTTGCGGGCGAGCTTGTCGTTGATGTAGGCTTCGACATTCTCCTCTTCTCCGATCTCGGTGAGCATCTCGATGACGGCTTCGTTGGCGCCACCGTGGAGGGGACCTTTGAGCGTGCCGATGGCCGCGGTGATGGCGGAGTAGATGTCGGAGAGGGTGGAGGTGGTGACGCGAGCGGAGAAGGTGGAGGCATTCATCCCGTGGTCGGCGTGCAGGATGTAGGCGACGTCGAGGATGTGGGCTTCTTTCTCATCAGGCTCGGTGCCCTTGAGCAGCCAGAGGAAGTGGGCGGCCTCGTCCAGATCGGTACGGATAGGAGGCAGGTCGAGCCCCTGACAGATGCGGTAGTAGTAGGCCGCCATGACGGGGATCTTCGCGATGAGGCTCAGGCCGATTTCCTTGACCTGGCTGGGGTCTTTGGTACGGTCGTCGTACATGCCGAGCATGGAGACGGCGGTGCGTAGCGCGCTCATGGGGCGGGCTTCCTTGGTCGCGGACTTGAAGAAGTCGAGGATGGGCTGGGGGAGCTCGCGGTCGTTGCGCAGGCGGCGTTCGAGGTTGTCGAGTTCGTCGCGGTTGGGGAGTCTCTTGTTGAGAAGGAGGTAGATTACCTCGGTGTAGGAGCAGAGGTCGACGAGATCTTCTATCTCGTAGCCGCAGTAGAGCAATCGCCCCTCATCCCCGCGCACGTCGCTGAGGGAGGTTTCGTTGGCGATGATTCCTTTTAGACCTCTCACTACTTCTGCTTGTTCTGATTTGTCTATCATATTGTATTTTCAGTGTAGGGGGAATCCATGGTGGATCGTGGTGGAGCCGCCTGCTCATCGCGAGCGGGTGCTTCACCTAGGTGGAGTGTGGTTATGAATTGTAAAGGGGGAGAGAACGAGCGTCGGCACGCGGACTCAAGTCGTCAGCGCGCGAGGTACCTGACTAGTACCAGAGGTCTTCGAGCTCGGAGAATTGGGATACCTCGACGTCCGTGCGCGCATCGAGCCATGCCTTGACCGTGGCGCGGTGTGCGTCACTCGTCTTGGTGGGGTCTTGGGCGACGATGACGAGGCGGCAGCCGTCTTCTGTCATGAAGCCGTCACAATTCATCCCATTGGACTCGATGCAGTCGACGACGAGCTCGTTGAGAAAGGCCTCACAGGCATCTGAGTTGACATCTCCCTTGTATTCGAAGGAAAAACTAAAGCTCAGTTC
>CAYJID010000025.1:10469-17594 GCA_964370135.1 uncultured Akkermansia sp.
AGGCATCTGAGTTGACATCTCCCTTGTATTCGAAGGAAAAACTAAAGCTCAGTTCGCGGAATTCACCGACACGGTATTTCTTTCGGAGGCGTTTTTTCATACGCCCAGCATTCTACAGGAGCGATTCTGATCTGTCAACCCTCAAATCTGGGCGAGACAAGCCGATCTCATCGGTAAAACGCCGCCCTAATCACCCCATAAAATAGTTCCCCAAACGCTGAGAAAGCCCATGACGCGGGCGAGTAAGGGGCGCGTCGGAGGAAAATGTTATAGGCTATCTGTTATCATGTCGGCGCAGTCGATGGGGGTGAAAATTTTGTGTGAGCAAAATGTTACAATCCTGCAAGGGAACGCGCGAGTCGCCGCTGGCTTTTGCCTTGCATTTTGAACGATACTCGATTACTATGCGCGCATGCAAGCCGTGAAACTCGTCGTCACCGACATAGATGGCACGATCATGCCCGAGGGCTCTCGTGATCTCCAGCCTCGCTACTATGAGCTCATCGCGCAGCTGCGAGCGGCGGGCTACATCGTCGTCATCGCCAGCGGGAGGCAGTCGGAGAGCATAGAGCGGCTCTTTGAGCCCGTATTAGACCAGATTAACTATATAGCCAATGGGGGACTCTGTATCAAATCGCCCTCGGGTAGGCGTATCTTGCAAGAGATCCCGCGCGACTGGGTGGAGGAGCTGGAGTGTGATATTGCGCAGCTCGACGAGGTCGAGGGGCTCTTCTGTGGCTTGGAGGTCTCCTATGTGCATCAAGGTGGCACGGAGATGGTGCGTCGTCTCGTGGATGAGTACCGCGTGAATGTCTCAGTGGCAGGCGGGCTAGGAAAGCTCCCGCAAGTCCCGCTAGGCAAAATCTCGCTCTTCCGTGAAGAGGGGCTCGAAGAGATTATTCAACCTCATTTCCTCCCCAAGTGGCGCGCACGCCTCTCCGCGAGTATGGCTGGAGACTACTGGCTGGACTGCATGATGCTAGGCGTGGATAAGGGCAACGCGCTGCGCCTGCTCTGCGAGGAGCTGGGCATTGCCGCATCCGCTGTGCTCGCCTCGGGCGATCAGATGAATGACGTCCCCATGCTGCAATGGGCGGGGCACTCCATCGCGGTGTCCAATGCCCGCCCCGAGCTCCAAGCCATCGCGGGCGAGGTGCAGGAGAATGGTGATTATCTAGCGGTCGCGCGTGCGTGGGAGCATCTCCTGAGTCTGGAGTAGATCGCGAGAGCAGGATTTTTTTACAGGCGACTGGCAGATATTGTACTTGACTCAAGAAGAAATAACGTTAGCATATGAAGAACATTATTGTAAAACACTTGTCATATGAATCGGGAATCTCTTCACATCTTGCTCAGCTGCGGCATGCTCGTCACACTCCTGTGTCCTGCCTATGCGCAGCAGCACACCGCCTTGGGGCAGGCTGCCGCCAGCTCCGCGCACAACCGCAACACGGGCTCTCAGAGGCAGCGTATCATCGCGACCAATGAGACGCTGCCGCAGCTCGTCGCCGCCGAGATAGCCAAACAGGGCTATCGTGCGAATCTCAACCACATCGACGTGAGCCGCGTGACCTTTCTAGGGCGCCTCTTCGCAAACTCTCAATTCAACGGCGACATCTCGCGCTGGGATGTGAGCCGTGTGACCAACTTTGGCGAGCTCTTCAAAAATTGTGCCTTCAACGGCGATATCTCTGATTGGGATGTCAGCTCTGCGACCAACATGGGAGAGATGTTTGACAGCTCTCACTTTGATGGTGACATTTCGCGATGGGATGTCAGTCAGGTCACCAATATGTTTGAGATGTTCAGCAGATCGCGCTTTAGCGGCGATGTGTCGCGTTGGAATGTCGGCCGCGTCACCAGTATGCACGGTCTCTTTGACAAATGCCGCTTCAACGGGGATCTCTCACGCTGGGATGTCAGTCAGGTGACAAGCATGGACTACATGTTCACCGAGTGCCCCTTCAACCAAGACATCTCCCGCTGGGATGTCAGCCGCGTCACGAGCATGCAGTACATGTTCTCCGGCACGCCCTTCAACAAAGATATCTCGCGCTGGGACGTGAGGCAGGTGCAGCGCATGGACTACATGTTCTCCGGCACCCCCTTCAACCAGGACCTCTCCAAGTGGAAACCTCTCTCGCTGGTCAACGTCACTGGCATGTTCCTAGACAGCCAATTCAAGGGCGACATCAGCTCGTGGGATCTCGCCTCCATCCCTCACAAAAAAGACATCTTCCGCGGCGTCAATCGCTCGGCGAGTGACCTTGAGACGCGCTCCAAGCTCCTCCCCCCCAGCAAGCGCCCGCGCATCGTCGCCACCACCGACAGCCTCCCTGCCATCATCCGCAAGCAGATCGCCCTCTACGGAGAGAAAGCTGACCTCAACCACATCGACGTGAGTCAGGTCACGGGCATGGGCAAACTCTTTGAGGGAAGTCGATTCAATGGCGATATCTCCAAGTGGGACGTCAGCCGCGTGCGCAGCATGAGTGAGATGTTCAAAAACTCCCAGTTCAACGGCGATATCTCTCGATGGAATACCTGCAATGTCAATAACACAAACGAGATGTTCATGAACTCCAAGTTTGATGGCGACATCTCGCGATGGGACATGCGCAATGTGGGCACCATGTTCCACATGTTCCAAGGTAGCGTCTTCAACCAAGACATCTCACAGTGGCAGCTCAACAAGGTCTACGACATGAACCGCGTCTTCAAGGACTCGAAGTTCATGGGCGACATCTCGCAGTGGAAGATCGCGCATGTCAGCAAGCGCGACGAGCTCTTCCTCAACGTCGATCGCCCTCAAGACTACCGCACGCCACCCCCCATCAGCAAGCAGCCCGCTCGTCTCGCGGATAAGCCCACCGCTCCCAAGGACAGCAAGCCCAAGTACGACACCATCCACGCCACCAATGAGAACATCGCGCTGCTCGTCGCACGCGAGCTCGGTCGTCAGGGGCCCACAGCGAATCTCAATCACATCAACGTCTCGCGCGTGACCGTCATGACGGGGCTCTTCAGGGATAGCAAGTTCAACGGCGATATCTCCCAGTGGGACGTACGCAATGTGCGCTCCATGAACATCATGTTCAGCGGCTGCCCCTTCAACGGCGATATCTCGCGATGGAATGTGGGCAACGTCACCGACATGCGAGGCATGTTCATGAATTCGAAGTTCAACGGCGACATCTCTGATTGGAACGTGAGCAAGGTGCTCTACATGCAGGCGCTCTTTCAAAACTCCCCCTTCAACCGTAGCATCGCAAAGTGGAAGGTAAGCCGCGTGCGCGACATGTCCTACATGTTCTGCGATACAGTCTTCAATCAGAGCATCATGCGCTGGGACGTCAGACGCGTCACCGCGATGCGCGGCATGTTCCTGCGCAGCAAGTTCAATAAAAAAATAGGTGCTTGGGACGTCGGCAACGTCACCGACATGGCGCACCTCTTTGAGCGCTCCGTCTTCAACCAAGACATCTCGCGCTGGGACGTGGGGCGCGTCGAGGACATGGAGGGCATGTTCGCCTACTCGAAGTACAGAGGGAGCCTCGCCTACTGGGATGTCAAGAACGTTACCAACATGAGCCACATGTTCAAGTACTCTCTCTTCAATAGCGATCTCTCGCGCTGGGACGTGCGTCAGGTGTCCACGATGATCCAGATGTTCAAGGGCGCACGCTTCAAGGGAGACATCTCGCGCTGGAATATCGCCCCTGGGGCGACCACGACGGATATGTTCGCCGATACGAGATAGCCGCGCGATTAGACATTGAAAGCACAGCTCTGACATGCTAGACTCAAGCCCCATATGAACAAACACTGGTATACCGCAAGCCTCGCGCTGCTCTCGCTACTCCCCTCCTTTGCTCATGCCTCAGCGGGCGTCCCCAAGACGCTCCCTGGAGGCTGGAAGCTCGAATGGAACGATGAATTCTCAGGCAACAAGCTCGACCTGAAGAAATGGAACTATGAGCTCGGCGTGATCCGCAACAATGGCTCCTCACAGACCTACACAAAGGAGGCAGTCACGCTGGAAAATGGCAAGCTCGTGCTCACCACGCGCCACGGTGAAACGCCCAATGCGCGCCATGACCCCAAGAAGGACAAGGGCGGCTGGAATGTCTTCATGCCCTCGCGCCCCTACTCCAGCGGCTCGGTCACCACGCGCAAGATCAAGAACTTCTCCCCTGGGAGTCGCCTCGAGATCCGCGCCCGCCTGCCGAAGGCCGCTGGCGCATGGCCTGCTATCTGGATGCTGGGTGACAATGGCATGGGCTGGCCGATGAATGGAGAGATCGACATCATGGAGCACCTCTCCCAGCATCCGGGGCTCTGCTACACCACCTTTCACTGGGGGCAGAATGGCGCGCGCAAGGCGACGTCCAAGGGATTCACAAATTGGCTGCGCTACCCCTACGAGCGATTCCACGTCTATGCGATGGAGTGGCAGCAGGATAGGATCCGCGTCTTTGTCAATGACGTGGAGGTGGCAGATTTTGATAGCAAAGTTGCGACCTATCCCAATGGGGTGAATCCCTTCAACACCCCCGCCTACCTCATCATCAATACCGCGATCGGAGGCCCAGGTACATGGCCCGAGCAGCCGAAAGCGAGTGACTATCCCGCGCGCTTTGAGATTGACTACGTACGCTATTATCGCAGTACACAGCCTGCAAAGAAAGCGCAGAAAGAGGTACAGCCCGTGCAGCTGACCTACTGAGCAGCCTGAGCCGCTTAGGTCCACTTAGCTCCCCCGAGGCTCCTCCCCGCATGGGGGCGGAGCCTTTGCTGTGGAGAGGTGGGGGCTAATATTGCCTTGCGTTTTTGCTCCATATTGCTAATATGACGTGTATGGAACACGATAGGCGCTTTGTCGCATTGAAGGAGAAGGGTGAGCAACTACAAGAGGAGCTGCCCCTTGATGAGAAGCTCGAACTGGCGAGGCATGCGTATACGCTATCTTTGCAATTGCTTGATGACTATGGGGATGAGGCATGGCTTTATGTCTCTGTCTCAGCCTTCCGACTCGGGAAGCTCCTCGTCAAGACTGGGGGAGAAGAAGATGAGATAGAGCAGCTCCTCACCCAGTCTCTCGAGGGATTAGAAACACAGCAGACGCAACAAGCGCAGCAAGCAGAGCCTCTACGATACCTGCGTATCCAAGCCGAGCTCTATCAGCTGCTGAGCGTCCTCTGTGCAAAGCAGTCTCGCGCTCGCGAGGCTATCAGCTATGGGATGCTGACGCTGCAGCGATATGAGCAGATAGACGAGCTCGCGCCAGGCGAGATGGCAGCGATGCACAGCCGATTCTGGGGGCTGCTCGCGGAGATCAGCGAAGAGCATGCGACAAAGAAGGCGCGCGCCGCACATATCAAGCAGCAGCTGAGCTACTATCAGTCACGCCTCGAGAGTAGCCCCATCACAGCCCCTGCTCTGCTCGCTACCATCGAGCACTATGCCTCCTACCTGTATGAGCAAAATGGGCAACCACGCAAAATGCTGCATGCAAAGATGGCCGCCGTCGCGTGGCAAAAGCAGTACCACGCTGCGGCTCAGAGCCCTGTAGACCATGTCCTGATTGATTATCTCGCCTCTCTGGCGACCACCTACCATGAGCAGGGCAATGACAAGCGCGCGCTCCCCTGTATCGTCGAGCTCATTGAGCTCTCACAGCAGCATGTCATCACCGACGAGCATGCACTCTCGCTCATCGCGCATAGCTATACTCTCCGATCGCATCTCAGCAGCATGGTCAGCCACTCGCAGGAGGCGCATGACTACTGCCTAGACGCGATCGAGCAGCTGCCTATCCTGCAATCAAGGGCACAGGAGGATGAGACGCGTGCGAGCATCCTGTATGATCTCTATCGAATGGTGCAGATGCACCATGAGTATCTGTGCTGGCACAAGGCGCAGCCAGAGCTACGCCTCCCGGTAGCTATTGATGGACTATCGCATATGTGCGAGGCCTACAAGCTCATGCACTCTGCTGATTATGCCAATGAGCTGCAGCGTGCGCTGCTATCTTGTGGGGATTGTTATGCGGAGTGTCGCCAGAAGCGAGAAGCGATGAAGTGCTACAAGCAGATCATCGCGATGCATGATGCCCTGTTTGATGATACGGAGGTGGATGAGGAGCTGGAGATGCAGCATTCGATCTTGGCGCAGCTATTTGGAGAGGTGGTTGATCGTTCGCTCTTGATGTCTGATTCTCCTGATCATAAGAGTCAGGAGATGAGCATGATGGCGAGCAAGAGGCTGGAGGAATTGCTCGATTGCATGTAGGGGGCTGCGTCAGATTCGTCGCGTAAAATCTGGCACTCCGTCAGAATCGTATCGTGACCACAGTCGCTTCATACCAAGCCATCTTACTTTGTTGGGTGAAAAATCTCATTTTTCATTCAACAAAGTGAGTATCTGCTCTAAACCTGAAGGAGATCTTGCAAAAGGGGGCTTCTAAATTCTCGTCATTCTAAATAAGCAAATACAGAAAATCGCTACACGAGGCAGCTTTTGAGTGCTTTTAGGCTGCATTTTCCACGAATTTTCGTCTCAGAGGACACTCTGAGCCATCAATTCGTACAAAATCCAGCTCTAAAATCATCTCAAAATCTTACCTCGCGAGAAAATAGAAGCCCCCAAAAGCCGTGCTGTGACGCTCATTTTCGCAATCTGCAATTTCTCAGAACTAATTTTGCAAGGCACCCTAAAGAAGCCGTGGCTGTCAAGGAGCAATTCATATAAATAGCGAGCAGAGCTTCGCGACTTGATGGATTCTAGCTAATCAAGTACGCAGGCCGCGTTTCCGTCATTATTACTTTGGCGATAGTTATTACTTTGGCTATAGATAATGTAGCAAAATACAGTGAAAGCATTCTAGCAGAATCATCATATCAAACCTTCTTTTTGTTGGGTGAAAAATCTTATTTTTCATTCAACAAAAAGAAGTACATGCTTCTAACTTGATTAGATATAGGCTGTCAAGGAGCAAACGGAATAAAGTCCCCGCAGGGGCGAGCGCAGCGAGTTTATGCCGGATTGCGACTTGATGGACTCTAGCTAAAAAAGTACGCAGACCGTGTTTACTTCATTAACTACTGCCAGAGTAATAACTACTGC
>CAYJID010000026.1:0-16581 GCA_964370135.1 uncultured Akkermansia sp.
ACTTTAGGGGGCTTCTAATTTCTCGCGAGGTAAGATTTTGAGATGATTTTAGAGTTGGATTTTTCACGAATTGATGGCTCAGAGTGTCCTCTGAGACGAAAATTCGGGGAAAATCCAGCCTAAAAGCACTCAAAAGCTGCCTCGTGAAGCGATTTTCTGAATTTTCTTATTTAGAATGACGAGAATTTAGAAGCCCCCTTTAGCTAGCTTGGCATGCTTCACTTATGTCGTGATCCTTGCACTCGCGATACGATTCTGACGGAGTGCCGGACTTCTCTTATTTCTCGCGAGGCGATATTTTGAGAATGTTTTCAATCTGAATTTCACAAATTGGTGAGACATAAATTCGAGGACAAATTGCACGGCAATTTGTGACGAGGAAAGTGAGAGATCGTCTCGAAGGTTTCTGCGAAGCAGGTTGTGGAAATCCCCTCAAGAATATTCGCCATAGCCGACCTCAGGGAGCGTGGAGCAAACCTTAATAATTGCTAGACGAAAAAACCTTTTTACTGCGCCCATTGCGGATAAGTCCACCCGCACAGCCGCTGCCAGGACCTAGCTCTACGAGGTAATCCGCAGCAGCGAGGATGCTTTGATTGTGCTCGATGCAGAGGATGGTATGTCCTTGCTCCCTGAGGCGGAGGAGTGCGTTGAGCAGGAGCTCAATCTCATTGAAATGCAAGCCCGTGCTGGGCTCATCAAGGATGAAGAGAAGCTTTTCTTCTCGCAGGCCTGCTCGGAGCTGGCGTGATTGGCTGGAGCTGACACGCGCGAGGTAGGTGGCGAGCTTGATACGCTGCGCCTCACCTCCCGAGAGAGTCGAGGCAGTGCGATCGAGCGGGAGATAGCCAAGCCCGAGCTCAAGTAGAGCTTGCAAGATACTACTCGCCTGCGGGATGCTTGAGAACAGCTCGGCTGCTTGCGCCACAGTCATAGCGAGGATCTGAGCGATGGAGCGACCACGCCAGGTGACCTCCAAGGTTTCGCGGTTGAAGCGCGCGCCTTGGCAGGCATCACAGGTGCTGCGGAGGTCTGCCAGAAAACTCATGTCGATGTCAAGATAGCCTGTGCCGCCGCAGCGCTCGCAGCGCCCGCCGCGCATATTGAGCGAGAAGCGGCTCTCCTTGTATCCGCGCTGCTTGGAGAGAGGAAGAGCCGCGAAGAGTTTTTTGAGGATATCTAGCAGCCCTGTCGCGCTGGCGGGCATGGAGTTCTTCCCCTTTGCTCCACTCAGGGGGCTCTGATCTACGATGACAGCGCGTGCGAGCTGAGTCTTGAGCTCAGTGCTGCTTTCGAGCTCTCCTTTTGCGAGTGCAGGCAGGAGGCATTCGTGGATGAGGGTGCTTTTCCCACTCCCACTGTGACCTGATAGGCAGGTGAAGGCGCGCAGGGGGAAGGAGAAGTCAATGCCGCGTAGATTCCGCGCCTCTGCTCCTCGCAAGGTAACCCATGGGAGGCTATCCAAGTCTAGGTCGGATACTGGCAAACTATATTGGACGCGACCGCTGAGCCACGCTCCTGTGGGAGAGTCGGGGTTAGCACAGAGTTCATCGTAGCTTCCTTGAGCGATGATCTCGCCTCCCAGCGGTCCGCTACCCGGTCCCATCTCAATAAGGAGGTCGGCAGCAGCGAGAAGCTGGGGGTCATGCTCGACGAGGAGGATGGTGTTGCCGCGCTGCTTGAGCTCGACGAGGGCGTGAATGAGTCGCTCGCATTCATCGGGATGCAGTCCTATGGTGGGCTCGTCGAGGATGTAGAGCACTCCCGAGAGTCCTCCGCCTATTTGCCCCGCGAGGCGCGCACGCTGCAGCTCGCCTCCAGAGAGGGTGTTGCAGGCGCGATCGAGGCTGAGGTAGCCGAGTCCGAGCTGCGCGAGGCAGCGGAGACGTTTTTCTAGGTCATCGATGGCGGCTTGGAGGACTAGAGCGAGTGCAGGAGGGATGACGAGGGTGCCGAGGAGCTCCAGTAGCTCATCTATACTGAGGCGGCAGAGCTCGCCGAGGCTCCATTCTCGCGTGGGAAAACTGAGGGTGACAGCTAGGCTAGTGGGGTTGAGTCGCATGCCCTGGCAGCTGGCGCAGATCTCGAGGCGGGGGTGATTCTCGGGGGTATCCTTCCCCCGGTCTTTATTCGTCTCCTGTCCTTTGATGCTCGCTGCTACCTTGATACTACCGAGCCCCTTGCAGCAGGGGCAGGCTCCGTGGCTAGAATAGTGCGAGAAGCTCTGTGGACTGAGATCTGGCATGCTAAAGCCTGTCTCCTCGTTGCGGTAGCGGGTGTGGTAGCTCCGCAGCTCGCTCATGCCTGTCTGAGGCTGCTCAATGAGAGCGCGGAGCTCGTCAGGGGCGACGCGCAGGGCGGCTTGGACAGAGTCGGCGATGCGGGATTCGGCACTTGGCTTGCAGACGATGCGGTCGATGACGAGCTCACAATGCTCGTCTTGCTGTGGGGGTGCCGCGTGGAGCTCTTCGAGGTCGTGGATGGCGCTTCGCAGGCGGACTCGGATGTAGCCGAGCTTTTGGAGCTCCATGATGTCGGAGGCGCGTGTCTCTTCCCACTGTGCAAAGTCGCGAGGCAGCGGCGCGAGTAGAGTGAGGCGCGTCCCCTCGGGCAGGGCAGCGAGGAGGCTGGAGATCTCCCCAGGGCTGAGCTTCTGCAAGGTCTCGCCTGTACTAGGATCATGCGGGATACCGAGAGCGGCGTAGAGGATGCGCAAATAATCAAGAATCTCTGTAAGGGTGCCAAGGACGCTGCGGCTCTGTCCTGTGGGGATCTGCTGCTCTAGGCAGAGAGCGGGCGGGAGTCCCTCGATGGAGTCGACCTGCGCTTTGTCGGGGCGAGCGAGGAGGCGACGAGCTCCCGTGGAGAGGCAGTCGAGAAAGCGACGACGCGATTCGGCAAAGATGGTCTCATAGGCGAGTGTGCTCTTGCCACTCCCGCTGGGACCGACGAGGGCGATGATCTGCCCCTGAGGCAGCGTGAGCTGGATATTCTTGAGCGTGTGCTGCCGTGCGCCCTTGATGGAGATATCCATGGAGGGTTAAATTTTCGTATCAGAATCCCAGCGCCCGTTATGGCGACCTCCGCGCGCGCCAAATCGTAGGCTGGGCGTGTTGCAATCCCCATGGAGGCTGCCGCTAGATTCGATGGAGATGCTGACTCGTGCGCGTATGAAGCCATGGAGCTCTCCGTGGATGATCACACGATCCGCGTGCACACCCTCGCTGAGATAGACCGTAGAGCCACTCTCGATGATGAGGCTTTGTGTGCGCAGGGGACGCGTGAGGCGCAGCTCGGGGGTGCTGATACGCATCTCATTGTGGCAGACGATCTTGCCATCGACATTTCCCTTGATGACGATGCGATCGCATTCAAAATCTACCTGCGAGAGCTGAGTATCGGCCGCGACTGTGAGGCAGCCTAGCGTGCGTACGCGGCTGCGAGGGATGCTCTTGCTGAGCAGGACGTCGACGAGCTGGAGATGCGAGCGACAGTGGGTACAGAGAGCGGAGAGAGCCTTCTCTGGCACAAAGGTGGGCTGCTTGCAGGTGTAGCAGAGTACGCTGCGGCGAGCGGGCTGGATGGGGAGTTTGAGCCTCTTGTTACCCTCGATACGCGGTACCCACTTTCCCCAGTCTTCTTGGGGCAAGAGACCAGATGACTCTTCGCTGAGATGTGGGGTGATGCTTGTAGGTGTCGTATCGGGATTCATAAGGGTTTTGATCGTTCTAGGGGCTTGCTCGCGCAACTCAGAGGGCTCTCTGAAAGGAATAATTGCGAGCTTGTCTCCTCAGAGTAGCTCGCAATCAAAAGATGTGGAGTGTCATCACGTGACACTCCTAAACTGTTACTCTCTTTTCTAAAATACTTGCTAGATTCTATTTATCGAGGCGAGCTTATGGGATGGCACTCAAGCTAAATACAGCTCGAAAATAATCCCAAAATCCTCACCTCGCGCGAGAATAGAAGACTCTTTAGAATGTCGAGAATGGGGGAGAGTCTTCTTAGGAAAGAAGATCGCCTACCGCACTAGACTTCGAGTCGTCAGCGGCAGCTTTGGCATTCGCTGCCTTGCCCGCTGGCTTGGCGGCTGTGTCAGGCTTGGCAGTGCTAGCACTCTTTGCCGTCACCTTCTTGGCGAGGCTTGCGAAGTCGCTGCTAGCTACGCCTACAGCGGAGCGGCCGATGAAGACGGCACCGTCATGCACGACGAGACGCGCAGCTGTGATGTCGCCGATGAGCTCAGAGTCCGAGGCGAGCTCGACGAGATCGTCAACATGCACGTCACCCGAGACCTTACCATGGATGATAGCACTCTTTGTACGGATGGCTACCTTGTTGGTGCTCTGTGCAATAATGGTGGCGTTCGCACCAACTGTAAGGACACCGTCCGACGTGATCTCACCCTCGACGCTACCATCGACGAGCAATTCGTCGCTGAAGTGGAGGATACCGACGACACTGACGTCGGAGTTGAGGACATTGCGGGCGGAGATGGTGTTGGGCATGATTGAGGGCTCGACACTTGTGTCGTAGCCAGCTTCTCCCATGGGGGCATCGTTGTTCATATAGGGTGTCGCGCCGCCAGCTGCTCCAGTTCCCTTCCAGTCAGCGGGAGAGATGGGCGTATCGGCGGTAGGTTCGGGGTTGAATTCTGTACCTTTGGGCTTTTTGTTTTTGTATTCAAACATGGGAAAATTGAGTGTTCGACTGCTAGTTTCGAATGCGATGCGATAGGAGCAATCGCACGGCATGTCACTATCTTACATATTTCAACTCTACTTGTCTACTTAAAATCTACACTGAGCGCGATTTTTTGTTTTTCCGTAATCGGCTCGCCTTGCTACAATGCGGTGTTTGCTATTGACTGATCTCGACGCGCATCTTGATCTCGCCGAAGTTGACCATACATCCATCGTATAGCGGCATGCGCGTCTCAAAGTGGCTCAGACGATGGCCATTGAGGAAGAGTCCATTCGTGGATTTGTTATCACTGATGACGAGCTGATCGGCGATATATTCGAGCACGGCGTGGGCGCGAGACACGCCTATATCGGGGATGACGATCTGAGCGACGGAGGGATCGCGACCGATGATCATCTGGCCATCACGCGCTATCTTGTCGAGGGCGATTTTGCACTGACAAGGCATTCCTGAGGGGAGCAGGCCGAAGATACGCAGATGGCCGCGCACCGCCGGTGCCTCGTCCAAGTTCAGAGGATAAGCTGGTGATACAGTCGCGCTGGGCGGCTGAAGCGGATCATTCGGCGCGGCAAGACCGAGACCGAGGTGCCATTTGCTACGCAAGGGATCTTGCAGAGAAAGAGGGCGCAACAAAATGGAAGGCAGGGGAGACTCCTTTTCTATAGCTGCGGTATAGGCAAAGCGCGACTGCACCTCCGCCTCAAAGCTATCCTCCTCATCAGCGTGATGCGTGTGGTCCTTCTCCAGCGGATGGAGCGCGGCACTGTCGGGGGATTCGGAGGAGACCATGCGCGCGAGCTTTTTGCGGAGCTCGTTGAGCTCTTTTTGCAAGGAGCGCTCTCTCTGTACGAGTTCTGATATCGTAGGTGCTTTTGTTTGCTCGTCAGTGGTCTGTTTCATGACGAGTCTATCGTAGCATATGATTTTTATTTTTCAATATCAAATCATCATGCACCCGACATCATAGAATGAGAAACATGCATCATCGGGGCGATTCTTCAACGAGATTCTTGTGCATGTTTATCTTGACCCCACTGGCTTAAAATGATAAAGAATGATCAGACATGAATGCCCGCCTCGCCCTGAGTCTACTTCCCCTGATGTCTTGCAGCCTCATGGCGCAAGAGAAGCCCAACATTATCTTCGTCCTCGTCGATGACATGGGATGGGGGGATATGGAGTTTTACCAACGTCAGTACTCACCCTCCACCCCACGCATCTCCACGCCCACGCTCAACACGATGGCCAAGCGCGGCGTCCAGCTCTCACGCCACTACACCGCGGCGCCCGTCAGCGCGCCTGCGCGCGCATCGCTCTACACAGGTGTGCATCAGGGGCAGGAGCTCGTCGTGCGCAACAACAACTTTGACGCCCCCATCGCCGATACCGACACGCTCGCGGGCATCCTCCGTCAGGCAGGCTACCGCACCGCCCTCATTGGCAAGTGGGGCATAGGCGGCGGCCGTGAGAACGGCGGCACGCCCACAACCAGCCCTGCATGGCCGAGCAAGCGCGGCTTTGACTACTTCTACGGCTACCACAACCACCTCACCGCCCACCGCCACTATCCCGTCGAAGAGCCATCGGCCGATCCCGATACCAAGACGAACGCCGTCTGGGATCAGGAAAACATCGTCACCCCTCAGCTCGCGGGCTGCTACTCCACTGATCTCTTCATCGCGCGTGCCAAGAAATGGATCATCGACGAGCGCAAGAACAACCCTGAGCAGCCCTTCTTCATCGCACTCACCCTACCCGCCCCCCACGCGCGACTCTCCCTACCAGCCGTCCCCTACCCTCGAGGCGGCGGACTCCGCGGAGGTGTCCAATGGCTGGGCAAGGATGGCAAGATGATCAACACCGCCAGCCCCAGCACATGGGATAGCTACATCGAGCCTGAGTATGCCAAGCAAAAAGACTGGCCAGACTACGCAAAGCGACACGCGACCATCATCACGCGCATTGATCACGGCATGGGAGATCTCATCAAGCTGCTCCAAGATCTAAAGATTAATAAAAACACCTACATCATCTTCACCAGCGACAACGGACCTCACAACGAAGCGGGCGGCGTGCCCAACACCATGGGAGCCGATCACCCGAACCGCGCGCAAAACCCCTCCTTCTTCCGCAGCTACGGCATCACCGATGGCATCAAGCGCGACGTCTGGGAAGGCGGCCTGCGCGTCCCCTGCCTCATCTACGCGCCAGCACAGGCAGCTCGCGGACTCGTCAACAGCCACCCCACCCAGTTCCATGACTGGCTGGCTACCTGCGCCGACATCGCCGATGTACCCGCCCCCGCCTCGAGCACAGGACGCTCGCTGCTGCCCCTCATCCAAGGAAAAGCCAAACAACTCCCCGACAACTTCGTCTACACCGAGTACGCCTTCCCCTCCAAGATGCAGCAGTACAAGCACTTCGCCGACAATAAGAAGAACCGCCAGCGCGGCGAGCAGCAGGCCTTCTACTTCCGCGACAAAAAGGGCAACATGCTCAAGGCCATCCGCACAGGCATCCAATACGGAGGCGTCGGTGAGCCCTTCGAGGTCTACGACACGCTAGCCGATCCGCAGGAGACAAAGAATCTGGCAGACAAGCTCGGAGATGACCTCCAGCAGCAGCTCCAGTCACTTTACCTGCGCAATCGCTTCGCCTTTAACTACAAGGCAGATCCCAAGAACGGCAAGCGCGCTGGCTGCACAGGCAAGCGCGTCTATGACAAGTTCCCCATCCCCGCGCTAGAAGTGAAAGCAGAGCTCGAAGCAGGACTCACCATGCGCCGCCTCACAGAGCACCCCCTCAGCTGGGTGCCCCGCTTCGACACCATATCAGGGGCGAAGAAGGCCAAAGCTCAGCCCGTCGAGCAGCTCTCCACCCTCGAGCTCCCCGCCGACTCCGTGACCGAGCTGCGAGGCTACATCCGCATCCCAGCCCAGGGCAGCTACAAGCTCTCAGTCAAGGGCAACGACGCCACAAAAGCCTTTATCAAGCTCCACGGCATCAACGCCACCCACGCGACCACGCTCCAGCTTGCGCAAGGGCTACACCCCATCACCATCACGCTCGTACAGGGCAAGAAGCCCGCGTACGGCGTCCGCCTCCACTGGCGCGACGGCAAGCAGGGTCTCGTCGCCGACTCAGCTCTCGCCCAAACCGCAGGGAGCAACAAGCGCGATTAAAACTGGGCTGAGTGCCCGCATGAGCCCCATGCGCGGCACTCGTGGCCCCATTTGGCAGCTCAGAAAAATTCACCTTAATCAAATAGAATGAAGAGTTTGCTTGACAGTATAACGCAATCTTTGTATGATTCGCATCTAGCCTAATTTGAATCCACACACTACCACATAGACCAATCACACATGGAAGCGCCACATACACCACAAGACCAAGCCAAAGACCTACTAAGCAAACTCCTCCAGAGCCTCGACTACGAATTCGAGATCGAAATCCAAACCACCGATGAAGGATGCTGTCTGATGATCCACAGCCCTCAAGCCAAGCTGCTCATTGGTGAGAACGGCGACCGTCTCGACGACATCCAGTACCTCGTCAACCGCAGCCTCCAGTGCTACAACGCAGACTCTGCACGCGTACGCGTCGACTGTGACTCCTACCGCCAGCGCAACGAAGAAAAGCTACTCAACCGCGCCCGCTCACGCGCCGAGAGCGTCCTCTCAACAGGCAAGCCCCTGCGCATGGAGCCACTCAACGCCTACCAACGCCGACTCGTCCACAACGCCATGGCAAAGATCGAAGGCATCCAGACCAGCTCCGAGGAGACCGATTCACGATTCAAACGCATCACCATCTCGCGCAAATAGTCATCACTGCACGATGCCGCACCTCTAGGATATATCTCTAAAGGGGGCTCCTATTTTCTCGCGAGGTAAGATTTTGAGATGATTTTAGAGCCGTATTTGCTGCGAGTTTTATCTCAGAAAATACCCTGTACATCCATTCGCGAGCAATCCACCTCGAAAATCATCTCAAATCTCGCCTCGCGAGAATTGAGAATCCACCGCGAAAAAACACCCCCCTAACAACTCGCACCCACCATATGATTCCCGCCACGACATCAGCTCTGACAATGAATACTATTTCTCATACCGCAATGAGCATACTCCTCGTGGCAGGTCTGGGAGCGAGCGGCGTCTGCACAGCGGAGCAGAAAGCCAAGAGCTACGAAGCCGTTTTCTACTATGCACCAGACCAAAAAGAAATGGCCGCACGATTTGTCAAGCAATTAGAAAAGAACAAATCCAGTCGCTCCACGTGGAGACTCGTCCTGCTCGACGAAGCCCCCACCAGCAACGCCAAGCAGCAAGAAGAGACCAGCCAAGCCCTCCTCTACGGAGTCACCGCCCTCCCCTGCGTCCTACTCAGCTACAAAGGGCTGCCCTACGCACGGCTCTTTCAAGAAAAAATCACCCCCTCCATGATCAAGCTCTCCGAGCAGCGCGCGGAGAAGGCACCCATGCTCATCGCCGACTTCGAAGCACGCCTCGCCAGCATGGCCTACAAGATAGGACTACTCCTCCAAGATCAAGAAGGTAAAATCACCGCCAAAAACCTCATGACCCCCGAGCAGATAAGCCTCTGGGTCAAAAGATGCCGCGCGCTCATCGACTCCCCCGACTGCAGCGTCCAGCACGAGCAGTACCTTCGCCTGCGGCTCATCTACCCCCTACTCCTCCTCGAATACGCCCAAATGTACAAAGGCGGTCACACGCAGGCGACAGAAGAAAAATTCCTCGAAGCCATCAACGAGCTCGAGCGCGCGCGCGACCTCGCCCCGACGACCAGCTTTGGCCGCACAGCCTACGCGCTGCGCGAGGAGCTGCGACGCGCGCGACTCAATGCGAAAATCTACGATTAAAGGACTTCTACAGAGGATTTCCAAATTCCTATGTCGCTAGCACATCGCCTCACAATGCGAGAAAGTAAAAGCACCCAGTAGAGATTTTAGACACTCTGGCAGTAGTAATAATCAAAGGCACTCAGTAGTCAAACATCCCGCTATTTTCGTGATACAGCCCCATAGATCAAAAGATCAGAACTGTGTCAGTATAAGAATTTAGAAACCCGCCGCGCAAAGAATGCTTGCTACCTCATGTCACGTATGGCATAATGGTGCGCGTTAATTATATGTTTTCCACGCTTCTCTCGATACTACAGACCGTCGGTCTGATCCTGCTCGTCGTTATTTTCTTTAATATCATGATCTTCGTTCATGAGCTCGGACATTTCTGGGCAGGACGTTGGAGAGGCGCCTATATTGATCGCTTTCAGATCTGGTTTGGCAAGCCCATTTGGGTAAAGAAGATCAACGGTGTCGAGTGGGCACTCGGCTGGATCCCCGCAGGTGGCTTTGTATCACTCCCCCAGCTCGGCGACATGGAAGCCATCGAGGGCGAATGCCTTGATCACGAGGCACTCGCGAAGCACAAGCCACTCACAGCACTAGACAAAGTCATCATTGCCGCCGCAGGTCCCATCTTTTCGCTCCTCCTCGCCTTCGTCTTTGCTATTGTTGTCTGGGGCGTAGGCAGACCCTCAGCGAGCATCTCGAACACGGTCGGCTACGTCGTCCCTGAGTCCCCCGCCGCCCAATCGGGACTCCTCCCAGGGGATCGCATCATCGCTGTCGACGGTCAGCCCGTCACGGAATGGGTAGGCGACATGAAGGGCGTGAGCGAAGCCATCGCCCTCTCGGAGAATGAGAAAGTCACCCTCAGCGTCGAGCGACCCCAGCCCGACGGCAGCGTCAAGAAAATGGACATCGTCAGCAGCTACGAGCTGCCCGACACCTCTTGGTGGCAGCGCAGCGGCATGCGCCGCATCGGCGTCATGCCCAGCTTTGGCTCGACGATAGGCTCGATCTCCCCCCACTCCCCAGCGGACGAAGCAGGACTCAAGGTAGGCGATAGGATCATCAAGGTGAACGGCACGCCCGTCTACAACCCCGAGACCGTCATGAGCATCAGCAAAGAGGGCAAGCCCCTCCAGCTGACCATCACGCGCGATGACAAGGAGCTGGTCGTCACGCTCACCCCCGTCGTCCCTCTCAACTGGGAGGATCAGGAGGGAGCTCGCGCCCTCATGGGCATAGGCTGGGCCGCCGATGAGGTGAGCATGAGTATGCAGCACCCCGACCCCTTCTCTCAGGTCACGCAGAGCCTGCGATGGATGAAAGAGACGCTTGCAAAGGTCATCAGCCCCAGCAGTGACGTCGGCGTCGAGCACCTCAGCGGGCCTGTCGGCATCGGCAACCACATCTACACCATGCTCACCGCCCCCGACGGCTGGCGCTTCGTGCTTTGGTTTGCCGTCATCCTGAATGTGAACCTCGCGGTGCTCAATATGCTCCCCCTCCCCGTCGTCGACGGTGGTCATGTCGTGCTTGGTCTCACCGAGATGATCCTAGGGCGACCCGTAGGCGGTGCCGTACTCGCATGGATTCAAACAGGTTTTGTTTTTGTGATGATGGGCTTCTTCCTCTTTGTCACGCTCAAGGATGTCGGCGATCTGTTTGGCTCTGGTACCACGGACAAGACAGAGCTCCCTCAGCCCGTCTTCAAACAATGAGCCATCGCCTCTAATATTCTTGACAGCACGACTCCAAACTTAGTATAGTTACGAATGGCTATGATGAACACATGGACACAACGTCTCCTCCCTCTGCTCCTCGTCCTCTCAGGACAGGCACAGGCAGCAGGTGATGGGCATCACGAGATGACCGTATCAGCCCCCCTTCTCTGGAATCCCGAGATTCCCTTCTGGCCAGGGCATACCTTCCCCGTCACCAACTCCATGGTCATGCTCATCATCGCCATGCTTCTCATCACCCTCTTTCTGCGCCTCGCAACAAAGAAGATGACCCTTGTGCCGGGCAAGATGCAGAACTTTGTCGAATGGGTCTTTGAGATACTATTTAACTTTGTCGAGGGGCTCGTCGGCAAGAAGCTCGCGACAAAATACTTCTGGTACTTTGCCACCGTTTTCATCCTCATCCTCGTGAGCAACTACATCGGGCTGCTCCCTGGTGTTGGTAGCATCACCTACGACGGGCAGCCCATCTTCCGGGGAGCGAATGCCGACCTCAATATCACCCTCTTCCTCGGTCTCATGTACGCGGTGCTTTGGTTTGTCTGGGTCATGCGCGAGCAGGGACCCATCCACTTCATCACCCACCTATTTGGTCCCAAGGGGGGACTCACGGGTATGCTCAAGTACCTGCTGATGCCCATCTTCTTCTTTGTCGGACTCATTGAGGTACTCTCCATCTGCATCCGCCCTGTCGCCCTTGCCGCGCGTCTCTTTGGCAATATCTTTGCGGGAGAGCTCATCATTGAGAAAATGAGCCTCGTACACTGGGCTGCAGTGATTCCCTTCATGGGACTCGAGCTCATCGTCGGCTTCGTGCAGGCACTCGTCTTCCTCATGCTCACCGCCATCTTCCTACGCACCCAGCTGGACGATGGTGAAGAGGAAAACGCCCACTAATGCACTAGTCAAAAGAGAGAAGCAAAGAACGAACAATTTCTCATCGTCAGATCATGGAGATAAACGTGAGGGCGATGGAAAGTAACTACAAACCACCAATCCAAAAATACATCATTATGACCTCATTATTATCCACACCCGGTGCAGTCGTCATCGGCGCAGGCATCGGCATCGGCATCATCGGCATGAAGGCCGCAGAATCCGTCGGACGCAACCCATCCTCATTCGGTAAGGTTCTCACGATTAGCATTCTGCTTGCAGCACTCATCGAAGGTGTCGCCTTCGTTGCCCTCTTCGCAACAGGCGAATAATTCACCCTTGACCACCAGCCCTTACGACAAAAGGGCTGGCAGTCAGACTCAGTCCCTCTTCTCCCCCACGTACACGATATGATAGCCCCCCTCATCGCTGCCAGCATTCAGCAATTCACCGATAAATTCGGCCTCAATGTAGACTCCTTTGTGGCACACAGCATCGCCTTCACCCTGCTGGTGATCGTCGTCGTGACCTTTGGCATCAAGCCCATCGCCGCCCAGCTCGAAGAGCGACGCAAACGTATCGAAGAAGGGGAGCTCATGCGCACCGAGAGCGAGCGCAGCCTCGCTGAGGTCAAAATCGAGAGCGAAAAAATCCTCACCGCCGCCCGCGACAAGGGCGAAGCCCAGCTCGACCACGCCCGCGAGCTCGCCACCCAAGTCCACAGCGACGCCAGCGAACGCGCCTCCCAAGAAGCAAAAAACATCCTTGAAAACGCTCGCAAGCAAGCCGCCCTCGAAAGCCAGCAGGAGAAAGACGCCCTGCGCGCCGACTTCGCCCGCCTCGTCGCCGAAGCCACCGTCCAAGTCACGGGCAAGGTACTCAGCGAAAATGACCATCGCCTCATCAACGACGAAGCCATCAAGCAGCTGTGAACCCAACGCCGCTCCCCCTGAGCCGCGATATCACTCCCCCACCCCCTTCCCCATCGGATGAAAATCTCCAAGGACATCCAAGCCCGCGCCCGTCGCCTGCTGCGCCTCTGCCTCGATGAGCAGTCTATCCTCCAAGAAGACACCGTGCGCCGCATCAGCGCGCGCCTCCTCCAGAGCAAGCCACGCAACTACATCCCCCTGCTGCGCGCCTTCACCGACCTCGTCAAGATCGAGGTACGCAAGCGCACCGCCTTCGTACGCAGTGCCATTGAGCTCACGCCAGCCGAGAAGCAAGGCATCATGGAGCGGCTCAATCTCCGCCAAGCAGGCCTGAGCTACCAGTGGGAAGTCGACCCCAGCCTCCTCGCGGGCTTCGTCATCCAAGTAGGCGACGACCGCACCGACGCCTCCGTGCGCTCCCGCATCGAACGCCTCGCGCAGCTCAAAGGCTAACGCCCCCCCGCCCCACACGACCACCTTTCCCTTTCCCCCTCTCACACTAAAACTTTCCCCACAAGATCCACGCATATGAGCAACATCGTCCAAGAACTGGAAGCAGAAATTCGCCAAGCCGTCCGCACGACCGTCAACGACAACGTCGGAGTGATCAAATCCATCGGCGACGGCGTCGCCCGCATCGAAGGTCTCAGCGATGCCATGCTCAACGAGATGATTGAGCTGCCCTACGGCGTCACTGCACTTGCCATGAACCTCGAAGAACACGAGGTCGGCGCCGTGCTGCTCGGACGCGGCGCAGAGCTCAAGGAAGGCGACGTTTGCAAGAGCACAGGCCGACTCCTTCAGGTTCCCGTCGGGCGCGGTCTACTCGGACGCGTCGTCGACACGCTGGGCAATCCCCTCGACGGCAAGGGACCCATCGCCGCCACCGATCACTACCCTGTGGAAAAAATCGCCTCGGGCATCATCACGCGCCAAGCCGTGGATCAGCCTGTCCAGACAGGCATCCTGCCCATCGACGCCATGATCCCCATCGGTCGCGGACAGCGCGAGCTCATCATCGGCGACCGCTCCACGGGCAAGACCGCGCTCGCCATCGACACCATCATCGCGCAGGCGCAGCAAAACATCAAGAGTCAGGACGACCCCGAGCACCGCCCCATGTACAGCATCTACGTCGCCATCGGGCAAAAGCGAGCGAACGTCTCACGCCTCATCACAAAGCTCGAGGAATCGGGAGCCCTCCCCTACACCGTCGTCGTCGTCGCCTCCGCCTCCGACACCGCCGCCATGCAGTACCTCGCCCCCTACGCTGGCTGCGCCATCGGTGAGTACTTCATGGATCAGGGAGATGACGCGCTCATCGTCTATGATGACCTCTCCAAGCATGCCGTCGCCTACCGTCAGGTATCACTCATCCTGCGCCGCCCCTCGGGTCGCGAAGCCTACCCTGGCGACGTCTTCTACCTCCACAGCCGCCTTCTCGAGCGCGCCGCACGCATCAACAAGGACAACGGGCGCAAGGGAGGCTCACTCACCGCACTGCCCATCATCGAGACACAGGCGGGCGACGTCTCCGCCTACATCCCTACCAACGTGATCTCCATCACCGACGGTCAGATCTTCCTCGATGCCGACCTCTTCAACCAAGGTGTGCGCCCCGCGATCAACGTCGGTATCTCCGTGAGCCGCGTTGGCTCCAGTGCCCAGACAAAGATCGTCAAAAAACTCGCTGGCTCCGTCAAGCTCGACCTCGCCCAATTCGAAGAGCTCCAAGCCTTCGCCCAATTCGGCTCCGACCTCGATGCGAACACACGCAGCAAGCTCGAGCGCGGCAGCCGCATCACCGAGCTCTTCAAGCAAGGACTCTACAAGCCCAAGTCACTGAGCATGGAGGTCATCAATCTCTACGCCATCCAGCGCGGCTACTTTGACAAGGTCGATGTGAAAAAGGTCGAGGAAGTCCGCCAGCGCCTCGAGCGCAGCGCAGCGATGGAATCAGCCCTCCTCGACGAGATCGAGCAGGTGCGTGACCTCACCGACGAGCTCGACAAGAAGCTCAAGACCTTCATGGAGAACTTCGACTTCACCGCCTAATCCAAGCTAGAAGAACGATAAACGATAGAACGCATCATGGCTAGCTTGAGAGACATCAAGCGCAGGATCAGCTCCGTGCGCAACACCGCCCAGATCACCAAGGCCATGCAGCTGGTCGCCTCCGCGAAGATGCGCCGTGCGCAGGACTTGGCGCTCAAGGGGCGCAGCTACATCAGCGCCATGGCCAATGTGCTCAAGCATCTGGAGGAGAGCATCACCGAATGCCAGACTCCCCTGATGAGACCCCACGAGGAGGGCAAGACGCTCATCCTGCTCATCAACACAGATCGTGGCCTCTGCGGCGGGCTGAACTCGAATCTCATGCGCTTCCTGCTCAAGGAATGCCCCGCCGATGCCGATATCATCACCATAGGCGCGAAGCTCAACCCCCAGCTCGCACGACTCCAGCGTCAGCTCGTCGCCACCTTCACGCTGAAGGATCAGTTCGACGACTCCGCGCTCAAGCCCATCGCCGACCATCTGCGCAAGGCCTACACCGAGCAGGGCTACAAAGAAGTCTTCGTCTGCTTCCCCCGCTATGTCAACATCGTCGTGCAGCGTCCCACCCTGCGCAAGGTGCTGCCCATCACACCTGAGGAGCTGCTCGTCATCGCGTCTGATGACGACATCGCCGACTCGGAGAACAGCGGCTTCATCCTCGAGCCCACCGCCTCCCAGCTGCTCGAATCCATCCTGCCGCTCTACTTCTCCAACCTCATCACGCAGATGGTGCTCGAGGCAAAGGCCTCCGAACACTCCGCGCGCATGGTCGCGATGAAGGCCGCCACCGAGAATGCGAAGGGCTTCATCGACAGCCTCACGCTCGAGTACAACAAGGCGCGCCAGACCCAGATCACCAATGAGCTGCTCGACATCACCACCGCCATGAAGGCCATGGAATAGTGCCAGCTCACGCCACCGCTCCCTCTCCCCAGATCATTTTCAAAATACAAGCTCCATTCACCCCCTTTCCCCCATCAACACAATCTCATGAACATCGGAACCATCGTCCAAGTCATTGGCGCAGTCGTTGACATCGACTTCTCACAGGCAGAGATGCCCGCCATCTACAACGCCCTCACCGTCTCCTACGAGGTCGAGGGAGAGCCCAAGCAGCTCGTCTTGGAAGTCGAGCAGCACCTCGCTGACGGCTGGGTGCGCACCGTCGCCATGAGCAGCACCGACGGCCTCAAGCGCGGCATGCAAGCCATCGACACGGGCAGCTGCATCACCGTCCCCGTCGGTCCTGGAGTCCTCGGTCGTATCTTCAACGTCCTCGGCGAGCCCGTCGATGACCGAGGGGATGCCGATTGTGCGAAGCGCTACCCCATCCACCGCGAAGCCCCCACTCTCGAAGAGCAAGCCACCTCCTCCGAGGTGCTTGAGACAGGCATCAAGGTCATCG
>CAYJID010000027.1:0-16410 GCA_964370135.1 uncultured Akkermansia sp.
TTTTTCACGAATTGATGGCTCAGAGTGTCCTCTGAGACGAAAATTCGGGGAAAATTAAGCCTAAAAGCACTCAAAAGCTGCCTCGTGAAGCGATTTTTCGAATTTTCTTATTTAGAATGACGAGAATTTAGAAGCCCCCCTCAGCTAGAGACATATCCCGCCAGAAAATGAAACATTTTATCCTGTTCAAAAATACGCATTTGTGCTAGAGTGTGGTCATGAGCTCCTCATCAATCGTTTGCCGCCCCACGACAGATACCTTTGTGCGCTTCTTGATCATCCTAGCAGCGTTCTGGGGCTTTGCTCTCTACTTTTTCTATGACGGTGCCATCGGCTACCGCAACAAGAACGCCGCTTACTTCGCCTTCCAAGCCTTTGCCGAGGGTGGACGCGAGGCAGGCAACCTCACCCCCCAGCAGTGGGAGGCAAAATACCGCGGCAAGAAGCTCTTTGAGACCATCCCCAGCACCCAGTGCCTCCCCAGTGAGCTCGACATGATCATGCTGGAGAAATCCCACCCCATGCCCGCCGCGCGCATCAACGACCCCGTCCCTGCCGAGCTCCTCGACCACGCCGCCATGAAGGCAGGCTGGAATGCCGCGTGGTCGCGCTACAGCAGCGCCATGCGCTACCCGCTCAAGCCCAGCGACAAGCCCTACGATCAGGCCACCGTCGATGAGCAATGGATCGCAGGCGGCGTCTGCGTGCTACTCGGAGGCGTCATCCTCTACTTCATCGTCCGCACCGCGCGCCGCGTGCTCTCCATCGAGGGTCGCCAAGTACGCGCCGTCGGCGAGTCATTCAGCATAGATGAGATCAGCAAGATTGACCTACGTCAGTGGGGCCCTGGCTTCAAGGGCGTCGCCTACTTCACCGTCAAGGGCAAGCGCCTCAAGGTAGACGGCATGACCTACGGAGGCTTCTCGTCAAAGAGCGATGCCCCCGCCGAGCGATTCATGCAGATGCTGCTCTCCCAGTACAGCGGTGAGATCATCGAGTACGCCGAGGAGAAGGAAGAGAACAATAAATAAGAACCCACTCGGGCATTGCCCCCTCCTCTATGTCTCGACGATCTGGTAAGTCCCAGCGCCCTCGCATCGCCTCCTCCTCTCCTCAGGATGGAGGCTCTGTGGGCGATTGCCCGGTCACAAGTCAGACGCCTCCCAGCCAGCACAAGGAGCAGCACCTAGAGCCGCGCAAGGAAGTCTCATCTGGAGACGTCCCCCCCCCCCTTCCCCCATCCCGCCCCCACGCCCTACTCGTGCGTGCGCGCGTCCAAATAACCCACTGGCGCACCCTCCTCGTGACACGCGTCAGCCCCCTCTGCGCGCGATGCGCAAGCCATGTGCAGTGCTGCTGCCAGCACCGCTACGTGCACCCCATCCTCAGACTGGGACGCCGCGCCGCGCGCGTCCTCTGCTCGACGCGGATGGCACTCGCGCTGAGCATCTGCCTCTTTCTCACCCAGCTGGGCTCCGTAGGGCTCGGTCTAGTGCATCACTGGACGCGCATGAGCGAGCAGCTCCTACGCGTCCAGCAGCTCAAGCTCGAGGAGGCGCAGATCCTCGCTGCCGCCGCGGAGGCGCAGCAGCTCCGCCCCACACGCGCGAGCAATCCCCCCGCAGGCACGAGCCTCACCCTCCCGGCAGAGCCCTCCTTGGACACGGGGAACAACAACCCCCTCCTCGAGGCCCGCGATGTGAACACCATCCTCGAGCAGGAAGACATGAGCGACATGCTCGAAAAGCTCGCCCGCGAAGACGAAGCCCGCATCCGCGCCTCGCAGCAGCAGCAGGATGCCAGCGCATCCCCCTCAGCCGAAGCCAGCAACAGCGCAGCGCAGGCCAAGCGCGAAGAAGAGTTCCAGCGCCTCAGCCGCACGGGCATCACCGCCCTGATCGCAGGCGACATGCGCCTCTGCATCCTCTCGCTCTCACAGGCCTCCACCATCCATCCTGACAACCCCGCCCTGCTCTACTATCACGGGCTCGCCTACGACAAGCTGCTCAACCCCAACAAGGCGCGCGAGTACTACATGCAGCTCTTCAACATGAGAGACGAGGCGGGAGAGTATTTCAAAAAGGCCAGCCAGCGTCTCACCTACGGCTTTGCGAATCCCGAAGCCATGCGCGGCAAGCTCGCCTTTGGTCCCCACCTCGTACGCGTCGACTACCAATCCGATCGCGGTGAGAATGTCGAGGCCGTCTTCCCCATCCTCCTAGCTCCAGGCGAAGACATACGCCCCGAGGACGTCTACATCCACATCCAGTTCTTTGACCTCGCCAAGGGGGGCGACATCCAGATCTCGCACCATGAGCCCACCATGACCTGGGAGAATGCCACCCCCAGCTGGGCAGATGGAGAGGAGCGACTGATCGTCCACTACAGCATCCCCATCCCCACACAAGAGCAGCTCGACGCCTTTGGCGAGATGAAGTACTATGGATTCACCGCAAAGCTCTACTACCGCGGCGAGCCCCTCGACTGCATCAGCACCCCCTCCTCCCTCATCCTACGTGAGTATCAGCTGCAGCGCGAGCAAGATCGCCCGCAGGGCAACTTTGAGCTCCTCCCCGATGAGGATATCTTCTCCACCGATCAGGCACTACCTGCCAGTGACAGCGATCTGCCCCTCATCGAAGGAGCCGGCAGCGACGGACTCGTCCCGCTCTAATCCACCCGCTGGTCTCGCCTCCATCCTATTCCCAACCAACAATCGCGCGCTACAATGACACTCAAACCTAGCCTCCCCTCTCTCCCTCACCAGCTCGGGCACTACACCTTCACCGAGCTACTGGGTGTACACGAGCACCACGAGTTCTACCGCGCCACCCAAGACGAGGTCGAGCGCGAGGTCATCATCGAGCTACACCGACAGGCACCAGGTGTCATGCCCCATGCCGACAAGAGCTTTATGAACTCCGTCAAGGCGCGCGCGCACGTGAACCTCCCCCGCATGATGCAGGTCTATGAGAGCGTACAGATCGAGGGCTACAGCTTCGTCGCCTACCAGCTCCCCCAGGGCGTCGCGCTCAGCGAGCTCGCCGAGCGTCGCCGTGAGCTCAGCGTGCTGAGCATCTGCCGCGCCATCGAGCAGTACGCCACACTCTACCTCAGCTGCGAGCAGCTCGACATGGGCACACGTGTACTCACCAGCGACATGATCTTCATGGAGTCCGAGGAGAGCTTCTACTTCCTCTCGCCGCTCTGCGCCAGCTGCCATACAGCCGAGCTCGCCCTTGACCAGCGCCCCTCCATGCAGGCACTCGGCACGGCACTGCTCCCGCTACTCCCGCAGCAAGTCAAGGGAGCCTCGCGCACCATCACGCTCGTCTCATGGCTCATGGAAGGCTACGAAGGAGAGTTCCTCGACTGGATCTCCATCCAAGCCACCTCCCTCGACCTCATCGAGCAGGTGCTGCCCAACTGGGCGAGCACCAAGGCGGCGAACTCACTACTCCAGTCCAAGGCTGCGCGCGACCGCTACAACGCCCGCGCCAAGAAGCAGCGCATCATCTGCCTGGGCATCATCGCCGCCTGCGCGCTCATCACCCTCATCTCCGCCAAGCAGATCTACCAACAATTCACCCCCCCGCGCGCCAAGGTCACACAAAGCCCCAACACGCCACGCAGCACGTCCAAAAATAACAATACCAACAAAACAGCCCAAGCCCGCCAGAGCGAGCCCAGCCAGAGCAGCTCACAGGCCAGCTAATCCAGCCACTTCCCTCCCCCCCCCCTTTCCCCTCCCCCTCCCAGTATGAAATCACTCATCCGCCGCCTCGTCCTCCTCCTCATCGTCCTGCTTGCGCTACCCCAGCTCCAAGCCCAGATCGACGTGCGCATCGAGCCCGTACGCCGCAGCCACCTCATCGGTGAGCCCGTCATCATGAACCTCTACCTGCGCAACAACACGGATAGCACCGTCGTACTCAGCAACACACGCGGCCGCCCCTGGCTGCACCTCGACGTCACCTCCAAGCTCCACCCCCGAGGCGTCCCCCGCCTCGTGCTGGCAAAGTTCCCCTCCGTCACCATCGCCTCGGGCAAGACAGTGGCCTTCAAACTCGACATCGCGCCCGCCTTCCGCTTTGACAAGAGTGGCACCTACTCACTCACCGCCACCCTGCGCATGCCCGACCGCAGAACCACGTACAACTCGCAGCTCTGCACCTTCAACTTCAACGAAGGGCATTCGTTCAAGAAATTCAACATCACCAATAGGAAACGCGACATTGAGCTCCATGCCAAGACCCTCAATATCAAGAACAGCCCCGCCATCTTCGGACAAGCCATAGACAAGAACTCGGGCGCCGTCCTCAATGCCTGCTACCTCGGCAAGTACATCTCGTATATGAAGCCCATCTTCCTGCTCGACAACAGGCAGCACATGCACATCTTCTTCCAATCCACGCCCAAGTTCTTCCTCTACGCCGTCGTCGCCCCCAATGGCAAGAAAACCGTCCACGAAGTCTACGTCCGCGCGGGAGGCCCCATCGACCTCATCGCCCACAAGGGCAAGATCATCGTCACCGGAGCCATCCCCTACAAAGCCCCCACCGCAGAAAAATCCAGAGTACGCTCCGCCACCGACCGTCCCTTCTAAGATTAGAACACACCACATACACCCATCAGGGGTCTCTGATATCCAGCGAGTTCCAGTGAACTTCAGCAGGCTCTATTGAGCGCCACAGAGACCCACCCCGCCCCACTACCCGCAGCTGCCCCACACCCCCTTTTATCAACTATGCACATCCCCACACTGGCCATCGTAGGTCGCCCCAACGTAGGAAAATCCGCCATCTTCAACCGCATGGTCGGACGTCGTCTCGCCATCGTCCATGATCAGCCTGGCGTCACCCGCGACCGCCTCTGCGCGCCCACCCGCATCACCGACTACCAAGCCACACTCGTCGACACCGGCGGTATAGGCTCCACGCTCGATGATGGCTTTGCCAAGCAAGTCGCGCATGAAGCTGACATCGCCATGGCCACCGCTGAGCTCATCCTCTTCGTCTGCGACTGCCGCGACGACCTCACCCCCATCGACCTCGCCATCGCCGAGATGCTGCGCAAGAGCGACATCCCCGTGCTGCTCGTGCTCAACAAGGCGGATACGGAAAAGCAAGACCTCAACCTCGGAGAATTCAGCACACTGGGCTTTGAGAACTACGTCTTCACCTCCGCCGCGCACGGACGCGGATTCGAACAACTGGCGCAAAAACTCAACGTCGAGCTCAAGGCCATGAAAGCCCCCCGCCGCGACGCGAAAGAAGAGCGCGTGGATGGCAACGAAACCCCCATTGACGAGCCAGATTTCGAAGAAGTCACCGACAAAACCCCCATCCGCGTCTCCATCATCGGACGCCCCAACGCGGGGAAATCCTCACTCATCAACGCCATCCTGCGTGATGAGCGCACCATCGTCTCCGAGGTAGCGGGCACCACGCGCGACGCCATCGACATCCCCTACACCCGCGAGGGCAAGGACTTCATGCTCATCGACACCGCGGGCATGCGTCCTCGGTCAAAGCGCGACACCTCCGTCGAGGTATTCTCTGCCATGCGCAGTGAGCGTGCCATCCGACGCAGCGACATCTGCCTGCTCGTCATCGACATGTCACTGGGCGTGACACAACAAGACCGCCGCATCGCCTCCATCATCGCGAAAGAAAGCAAACCCTGCATCATCGTCATCAACAAATTCGACCTCTACTTCCCTGGAGCCGCCATCTCGGAGCGCAAGCAGCAGGCGAAAGACGACATACGTGAGCAATTCTTCTTCCTCGACTATGCGCCTATCGCCATCGTCTCGGCGAAGGAAGTCAAAGGACTCACACACATCTTCAAATCCATCGAACAGGTACAAGCGGAGTCACGCAACATGCCAGGGACAGGTGAACTCAATCGCCTCCTGCAACAAGCGATGGAAAAGACCCCACCCCCGCTGCACAAATCCTATGGCAAGCGCCTCAAGCTCTACTACGCGACCACGGCGGTGAACGAACGCTACACACGCATCCCTGTGCCCACCTACGTCCTCTTTGTCAATGACAAGAGACTCCTCTCGGACACGTACACGCAGTACCTACGCCGCGTCATCCGAGAACGCATCAATCTGGCGGGCGTGCCCATCGTCATCTCAGCGCGCTCGCGTGTGAGGTAACGGCGCCACAAGCCCCCTCGCCTGACCTTCATGCTGCTCTCTGCTTCATACGGTGAGCAGCATTCTTGTGCCTACGCAAGCGCATAACACAACTCAGCCGTGACAAGTCAATGGATTCTTAAGGCATTTTGCATGCCAAAATGAGACGAAGAAAAGGCAGGGCGTCAGTTCTGAGTACATCATCACATGCCCGCGTAGCAAACCCTGCATGGTAGCAACGCCGCCAACTGACGCCCCGTCTATCCGCGCGCGAAGCGCGACAAACTTCTACCGTCGCAAACGCGAAGCGTCCACCTCACACCTCCACTCTACCTCCACTCGACCACCACCCAAACCACCACCCAAACCACCACCCAAACCACCACCCAAACCACCACCCCAAACATCCCACCCCAAAAAGCCTCCACATTTCCCCTTGCCCTCATCCACCCACTCGGCTAAAATACACCACAACACATGAAACATCTCCTCCCATCCCTCAGCGCAGCAAGCCTCGCCTGCCTCCTGCTATCATCCTGCAAGTTCTATAGCCTCACCGCCAGTACATCCCATTACCTCGATGCAGCGTTGAACGGAGGCGCGGCGCAGCACGCCGACTACACCGTGCATGAATGGTCACTAAGCTCATCAGAAATCATCGAACTCACAAATAAGAAAGGCGACACACTCTATTTCCTCCCCATCGAGATGAGTGCCAAAGTCACCCTTCACCCATTTATCATCTATAGCCACCTTACTGTTAAGACAATGGAGACCAAATGGGATTCAGGAGAAATGAAACTCTCCAAGCCCTTGGATCCCAAAAAACTCTACATCCCCCTACAGCTCAAGGAGCACTCGCGCGCCCAGCGACTGCTGCGCCCCTATGGGATACATCGCGAGGGACTCCAGCTCTCAAAAGAGCCCAACCTAAGAAGCTATCTCCAAAAAAGTGCGAAACTCCCCGCCCGCTGGCAGATGCGCCGCATCCCTATCCCTCATCTGGAGCAGATGATTCGTCGGGATCTCATCTTGCATGGTCGCTATTACGCAACAGGCAATAGCCTGCTGGTGAAGACGCTCTCTGGTGCTGCGCTTTACTGCATTGATGTCCCCTTGGGAATCACGGCCTCCGTGCTTGCTTCCTTGTATGAGAGCACTCTGGGACATGCCTTTTGATACTGAGAGAGTGAGCAGCTCGACGATCACAGAGGAGATACAATCAATCCTTCCCCTGCGCCCAGCACCGCCAGACTCAGCCTGCTGATGCTGCACACCGTCGACTGCAAACAACTCGATGAGGAAATAAATTGACGAAAATCGCCCTCCCTGTTACCCAGAAGGCGATTCTCTTTTGAACTTACACCATGGCTACTCAGCCGAGAGCAGCACGCCAAAAGGCTTCTCCGCCTTGCTGTAGGTGACATGCTGGTTGATGTAGAAATAATGCGCCCGCACCCACTGCGTTTTTTCCTCCTTGCTACAGGGGATTTTGATATGCTCGTAGAGACCATCACGCAGGCAGTAGTCACCATCCTCTTCGAGCTGTCTTGCGATGATGGCATCTATCTGCTCATCGCTGAGCTCGTCTTGCAGCTCAATACTGACGCTAAAAGCAGGCTCAAAGAGCAAGGAGCTGTAATAAAGATGTAGGGGAGGTCCGCAGACACTCAGCTCCGCATCCTGCACCGTCACACTCTGATGATACTCTCGTAGGATACCTCGGTGCGCCGCATCGAGCACCGTGGGTGACCAGCTAGCGCGGTAGCAGCGATCAAGACCGCTGGCGGCGAGCGAGTCGACGAGTGCTGCGAGCTCATCTTTCTTCCCCTCCTCATAGCTGTGGGAGGAGAGATAGCGCTGATTCTCACGGAAGGGGCTATAGAGCACGTCAAAATCGAGACTCGTGGCGAGCAGCTCCTTGTGACTCTCGATGATGTCGACCATGTGGCGCGCTCGCAGCATCACGCGCCCACTGCTCTCCTCGGCGAGATCGGCGCGATAGAGCTCGGAGTGCTGGTAGGCACGCTCCAGCTGGCGGCACTGCTCGAGTACCTCCTCGCGCTGCGCGCGCAGGGCGGCGCGCCCTGCCTCGGCTTTCTCAAGGATCTTTTGCTTGATGAGCTCATGGAGCAGCGTGAGGAGATAGTCGTTTTGCGAGATTTTTTCTAACCCCAGCCAGTCGCAGAACTCGCTATAGTCCTGCTGGCGCTCCGCTATCATCTCCCCCGTATCTGTCATGTGCTTGCGCATGTCGAGCAGCGCGCGTAGGGGGAGAGCCGCGAGCTCATCTTTTGGCAGAGCGTGGTAGGGATGACTCAGCGAACTGTAGAGGAAGAAGATGCTGTAGGTCATGATATCGCGCTGCATATGCGACAGTTTAAATCCCTGCCCCTGAATCTCGAGCCCATAGGTGACGCGCCCCATGGAAAAGAAGTCCCCGTCGCGCTCACGCAGCAGCTGCAGAGCCCCCGTCCAGAGCTGCTCGGTCTGGAGACGCTGCGTGGTCTCGCTGAGTGAGGGGTGCATGGGTGCGATGCGCAGCTGCTGCTGACGCGCAGCACCATAGCACTCAGGGTAGAGACTCTCGCAAAAGGCGAGGTAGTACATATAGGCGTAGCTGCAGTGGATGAGGTAGCTCTCATCCACGCCCGCGCGCTGACGGGGCACCTCGGAGAGGACGCGCCAGATCATCTCCAGATCAGCGTACTTGAGCGACTGCGTGAGAGTGATGAGGAGGAGCTGATTGGGCTCGGATTTGCTACGCAGCAGTGAATAATAAATCGTGTCGAGCAGATCGCGTGGGGCGGTCGGGCTCGTGTAGTGCTGCTGGAGCAGATGGTAGAGGGTGGTGGAGACGCTCGTGAGCGCGTCCTTGCTGGAGAGATGGAGGTAGGCGCAGCAGGTGAGCTTCCAATTCCCATCTATAGCCCCTTCATAGATCATGTCTTCGAGCTTGGCCAGCGTGCGCGACCTGAGCTCATGCTCGGGGGGGAAGCTGTCGATGGCCTTGTCGAGGTAGCGCAGGTCCTCATCCTTCCATGCTTGGATGACCGCGCCGCGCGCGATCTTGGCATCCAGCGATTGGCTCACCTTCTCCATGACGCGGAGGTAGTTCTCAGCTGCGCGTGGATAGTGCTTCGACTCGACGCGGCTGTGTTGCTTTGCCTTCTCTAGGACATCGTAGACATAGTGCTCGGCGAGGATATGGATGTAGTCGTAGCCTGTCGAGAGATTCAGACTCTGGTAGATGATGGCGATGATGCCGCAGATGGCGAGCAGCGCGATACTCGCAGCCATCATGAGGCTGTTGGCAAGGACGGCGGGGAAGCTGACGATATTGAGCAGAATGACGAGAATGATGAGCTCGTAGAAATTGAACCGGAAGATACTGTAGCGATTCAGCGAGAGGAGCTCTTTGACACTGTAGCCATAGCATACCTCCTTCATCGTCTGGGTGAAGACGCAGATGAAGGCGACGGTGAGTGCGCTGAGAATGATCTGTGCCTGCCACGCGGCGACGAGGATGGCATCGTAGTCGTCGATGGGGATGAGCTCCATGTCGCGCAGCACGAGGCGATCGAGGCAGCTGATGACGATGCTCAGGATGAGAGAGCCCAGCGTGATAGCGAGCAGCTTTTTCAAGGAAATAGGACGTGTGTGCATGCTTGGCATTTTATCGTCAGTAGTCATGGCATGTAGGTGTATAATGGGGAGTCTAGCACAAAAAATCATTAAAGCAAAGTTAATATTCAGGAAATGTCAATTTTTGAGAAGCGCGCATCTGGGGATCTTGCAGAATTAGCAGCTTCGGATTTTGCTTGCAGTTTGGATGAGAATTTGCGGCGTTTGGGCGCGCATAGCGAGCTATGTAAGCCCAAAAAGCTGCGAATTCTCGCCAAAATGCAGCAAAAGACGTGCTGTGACGCTCATTTTCGAAATCTGCAATCTCTCAAAACTAATTTTGCAAGGCACCCAACTGATCTTTTACACCGAGTGCTGCACTCACGCGTGCAATTATTAGCGCGGGCTATACGGAATCTCGACTAACGCATCGCGCTCAATGAGAAAATATACAAACGCGGCGTGCAGCCATCTTTTATTACTTTGGCAATAGATAATGTAATAAAATAGGGCGAGTACTCGTATTCAGAACCATCATATCAAACCTTTCTTTTGTTGGGTGAAAAATCTTATTTTTCATTCAACAAAAGGAAGTACATGCTCTTAACTTGATTAGATAGAGACTGTCAAGGAGCAATTCGTATAAGTCCCCGAAGGGGCAGTCGCGTAGCGACTGTTATGCCGAATTGCGACTTGATGGACTCTATCTAATCAAGTACGCAGACCGCGTTTCCTTCATTAACTACTGCCAAAGTAATAAATGACGCCTCATCTCTAGATCTGACCGCGTGAGTAAAGAGAAACCCCTCCCCGCCCTATGCCATGGGAAGGGCGCCTTGCCTGCGCTGCCCTTGGGCGGCAGAACGCAGATGGCACTTGTCTCTCAGGGATGGCTGTGATAAGATGCGCTCATGCTCATCGCCCCCTCCATGTTAGCTTGTGATTTTCGTCAGATAGGAGCTGAAGCCCAGCGCGCCCTCGCCGCTGGTGCCGACTGGCTGCATCTCGACGTGATGGATGGCTCGTTTGTTGATAATATTTCCTTTGGACCAGATATCTGCGCGGCTATACGCGCCAGTGTCGCGGAGGGTGCCTTCCTCGATGCCCACTTGATGATTGATGAGCCTCTGCATTATCTACCACGTTTTATCAAGGCGGGCATGGATATGATCTCTATCCACGTCGAGCGCGCAGAGGCAGTGGACCTCCATGCGACGCTCGCAGCCATCCGCGAGGCGGGGATCAAAGCCGCGCTAGCGATCAATCCAGCGACCCCAGTGGAGACCCTACTGCCCTACATCGCCGAGGTGGATATGATCCTGGTGATGAGTGTTGTGCCAGGATTTGGCGGTCAGGGCTTCATGCCTGAGGTGCTCGACAAGGTGCGCTTCCTCGACGCTCAGCGTCGGGAGCAGGGCTACCGCTACCTCATCCAGATGGATGGAGGCATAGGCACGCAGCAGGCGCCTCTCTGTGCGGAGGCGGGGGCGGACTGCCTCGTGGCGGGGTCTTCGACCTTCAAGGCACCCGACATGGCCGCGGCAATCGCGAGCATGAAGTAATTTTTTTATTCTTTTTCTAGACTTATTTTGTAGAACATTTTTTTATGGACAAAGGTACACAAAGCCTCATCAACGTGTTCATGAGCGTGCTCGCGCCCGTGCTCATCCTCGACTACTGCTCAAAGCAGGGAGATTCCTTTTGGCATCTCGGGACGATGCCCGCGATGGCGATCGCGCTCGCACTGCCTCTCGGCTATGGGATATATCTATTCAGCAAGACGCGCAAGCTAGATATGGTCAATGGGATGGGTCTCATCGGCACACTACTCACTGCCTTTGTGACGGTCTATGCGAACACGGGCGACGGTGGTGCGATACGCCCCGATACGCCCTGGTGGTATGCGATCAAGGAGGCGACGATCCCGCTGCTGCTCGCGGCCTGCATCATCCTCACGGCAAAGGGGAGCGGCTCGCTGCTGCGCGTATTCGTCTACACGGATGGGATCTTTGATATCAGCCGTATTGAGAAGAAGATTGAAGAAAAAAATCTCACACAGGACTACCAGCGCATCCTCTGGCGCGCGAGCCTGCTGACGGCGAGTGCGCTGATCTTCTCCTCCGTGGCGAATTTCTTCCTCTCCCTTTACTTCCTGCTGCCCGTGACGGGTGCCCCTGAGGCGGAGCAATCGCTGCTCTACAATTACGCCGTGAGCGATATGACGAAGTGGGGCTATGTGGTCATCAGTGTACCTATCCTCGTTGCGCTCATTGGGGTGATGTTCTACCTCGTGCGCCAGCTGAGGGAGCTCACGGGGCTGGAGCGTGAGGATGTCTTTTTGCACTGATTGTTGCGATATTTTTTTGTTCGTTAGACCTGCTGGCTTGACCTAGCAGGTCTAATTTGTTAAGCTCTTGGCACAATGGAACTCAATTCCCCCATCCACACTATTTCGGTACTTGTAGAAAATAAGTTCGGCGTGCTTTCTCGTGTCGCCAATTTATTCTCGGGACGTGGTTACAACATTCATTCTCTCTGCGTCGCGCCCTGCGAGGACGAAAAGTTCTCCCGCATGACGATTGATATCAACGAGAGTGGTGAGAAGCTCGATCAGGTCATCAAGCAGCTCAACAAGCTCGTCTGCGTCGTGGAGGTCGTCGATTTCCGCACTGAGTCAGCGATCTACCGTGAGGTGGTGCTGCTGACGGTGAACTTTGCCGACAAGAAGCAGGAGATCCTCGATCTTTGCAACATTTTTAGAGCGAAAGTGCTCGATGTGACTCGTGAGAAGCTCACGATTGAGATCTATGGCGGACAGTTCCGCTTGAACCGCTTCCTGCATCTCATGGATGATTATGACATCGTGACAACGATTCGCTCGGGCAAGATCGCAGTCATCACGCCACCCAAGGTCTAAGGAGCGCCATCCGCTGCATGCTTTTCTGCAGGGATCTCTTCGAATATCCTCTCCTAGCCTTGCCTCGGGAGGAAGGAGAAGCCCGCTATAGATAGCATTATTTCATTCTCTTTTTTGGTCAAAAAGACCTGATTCTTCACAGGATCAGGTCTTTCTGCTACCCTACATCAGACTCCTATCACGAACGGTCCTGCGAAGCAAGATGAGAAGGACAGCCTAAAAGTGCTCAAAAAAATGCCTCATAAAACGATTGTGCGCACCCGCGCATAGAGAATAGAGAGGATAGAGACACGCCATACAGACTCACTTAACAATGGATTATTCTTGCAAGCCTCTCTCAGTGTGATAAGATGCTCGCGCATGTCGGATCAATCACTCTACATCCTCGATGGCATGGCTCTGATCTATCGAGCCTTTTACGCCTTTATCACCTCACCCATGCGTCGCTCCGATGGGCTCAATACCTCCGCGGTCTTCGGACTCGCCAATACGGTGCTCTCGCTGATCGACAAGGTCAATCCTACCCACATCGTCGCCTGCCTCGATGCGTCTGGTCCCACATTCCGCCATGAGCAGTACGAGCTCTACAAGGCGAATCGCCAAGCCATGCCTCAGGAGCTGCGAGACTCCATCCCCTTTGCCATCGAGCTGCTCGAGAAGCTCAATATCCCCGTCGTGCGTCTGTCGGGATTTGAAGCTGACGATCTCATCGGTACGCTCACACGCCGCGCCGATGAGGCGGGCATGCGCTCCTACATGGTGTCGCTCGACAAGGACCTCGGCCAGCTGCTCTCCCCTCTCTGCTCCTTCTGGAAGCCTGGGCGCAAGGGCGCAGACTTCGAGCTCGTGACCGAGGCCGACTTCCTCGCCGAGTGGAGCATCCAGACTCCCGCTCAGATCATCGACATCCTCGCACTCATGGGCGATGCCTCCGACAACATCCCCGGCGTCGCTGGAGTCGGGGCAGTGACGGCCAAGAAACTCATCGCCCAATTCGGCAGTGTCGACGAGCTGCTCGCCCGCACCGCCGAGATCAAGGGCAAGATGCGTGAGAAAATCGAGCTCGGCGCGGACAATCTCCGCCTCTCCTACCAGCTCGCCACCATACGCCGCGACATCGACATAGACCTCAGCATAGATGACTGCCTCTGGCGCGGCTACCAGCGAGACACGCTGCGCGCCTGCTTCGAGGAGTTCGAGTTCAAAGGGCTCGTCAAGCGATTCAGCACCGCCGCTCCCGCATCCTCCCCAGCAGCTACAGCAGCTACAGCGACGCCCCCGACGGCTGCCGCAGAGAATCTCCCCCCAGCCACAAGCCCCATGGGGCAGCTCAGCCTCTTTGACGAGAGCCCTATCAAGACGCTCGATCAGGTCGCGCACCAGTACCACCTCGTCACCGAGTCCAGCGCGCGCGAGGCACTCGCCGCCCGCCTCCTCAGCGCGGAGAGATGGGCATTCGACACCGAGACCACGGGACTCGATCCCCTCAGTGATCGCCTGCTGGGCATCTCCTTCTGCCTCGAGCAGGGTGAAGCCTACTATGTCCCCATCCGCGATGCCAGCGAGCTCGCCCCCTTTGCCCCCGTCTTCCTCTCCCGTGCGGAGAAGGGCGGCATCAACCTCAAGTTTGACTACCAAGTCCTGCGCCACGCGGGGCTCGAGCTCCGCGGCCCCTTCTTTGACGCCATGCTCGCCCACAGCGCGCTCTACCCCGACCAGCGACACGGCATGGACGACATGGCGCAGGTGCTGCTCTCCTACAAGCCCATCCCGCTAGAAGACATCGCTGGCAGGGGCAAGGACATGGACACCGCCGCCGTCCCCCTCGACATCATGGCACGCTACGCCGCCGAGGACGCCGACATCAGCCTCCAGCTCTGCGAGCTATTGCGCGGTCAGCTCCGCGAGCAAGGCCTCATGGAGCTCATGGAGCGCATCGAGTTCCCCCTGCTCGCCGTCCTCGCCGAGCTCGAGATCGAGGGCATGCGCGTCGAGCCCAGCCTGCTCGCCGAGAGCTCCCAGCAGCTCGCCGACCAGATCGCAGGCATCAAAGAGCGCCTCGATAGCCAAATCGGACGCGAGATCAACCTCAACTCACCCAAGCAGCTAGGCGAGCTGCTCTTTGGCGAGCTCAAGCTCGTCGACAAGCCGAAGAAAACCAAGACAGGGCAATACGTCACCGACGAAGAAACCCTCCGAAAGCTCATCCCCATCTCCCCTCTCGTCGGTGACATCCTGCACTACCGCGAGCTCAACAAACTCAAAGGCACCTACCTCGACGCCCTGCCCCGCTACATCTCCGAGACCGATGGACGCATCCACGCCAGCCTCATGCAGATGGTCACCACCACAGGACGCCTCGCCTGTCAGAATCCCAATCTGCAGAACATCCCCGTCCGCTCCGAAGAAGGCAAGCTCATCCGCCGCGCCTTCGTCCCCCGCGACAGCGATCACCTCATCCTCTCCGCTGACTACTCGCAAGTCGAGCTCCGCCTCATGGCTGCCCTCTCCGAGGATCCCTCTATGATTGCCGCTTTCTGCGAGGGGCGCGACATTCACACCGAGACCGCCGCGCGCCTCTTTGGCTGCGACGTGAGCTCCGTGAGCCCCGACATGAGACGCGCGGCAAAGACGGTGAACTTTGGCATCATCTACGGCATCTCCGCCTTTGGCCTCAGCCAGCGACTCGACTGCTCGCGCGCGCAGGCAGGGCAGCTCATCGACAACTACTTTGCCCAGTTCCCCGGTGTGCAGCACTACATGGACAGACTCGTCGCCGATGCGCGCCAGCTCGGCTATGCCGAGACCCTCTGCGGACGCCGCCGCTACCTGCCTGATCTCAACAGCAGCAATTTCAACCTCCGCGGAGCCGCCGAGCGCAACGCCATCAACACCCCCATCCAAGGCAGTGCTGCTGACATGATCAAGCTCGCGATGCTACGCGTCGCCGACGTCCTGCGAGGACGCCGCACACGCCTCATCATGCAAGTGCATGATGAACTGCTCTTTGACCTCCACCGCGACGAGCAAGAAGAGCTCATGCCCCTCATCATCCGCGCCATGCAAGACGCGCTACCCCTCCCGCATGGCGTCCCTCTCGACGTCGACGCGCGCGCTGCCACCAACTGGCTTGACGCGCACTAAATCCAACACAATCAATATAAGAAAAAGAAAAAAATGCCAGCCAATATCACCTTATCAGGACTCGGCTACGACATCCACCGCTTCTCCGAGACACCGCGCCCGCTCATCCTCGGAGGGGTAGAAATCCACCCCAGTACAGGACTCGACGGGCACAGCGACGCGGATGTACTCTGCCACGCCCTCGCAGACGCGCTGCTCGGAGCACTAGGCGAGCCCGACATCGGCTACTGGTTCCCCCCTGGTGACGCACGCTGCAAGAACATCTGCTCGCTGCGCATCGTGGAAAAAGCCGTCAGCCTCCTGCGCGAGCAGGGAGGACGCGTGAACAACGTCGACTGCGCCATCATCGCGGAAGCACCACGCATCCTGCCGCACCTCCAGCAGATGAAAAGCACACTCGCTCCCATCCTCGGTATCAAAGCGCATCGCGTCGGCATCAAAGCTACGACAAACGAAAAACTCGGCTCATTGGGACGCCAAGAAGGCATCGCCGCCTTCGCCGTCGTGAGCATCCAAGTCCCCGAATAAAGGGGGCTTCTAAATTCTCGTCATTCTAAATAAGCAAATACAGAAAATCGCT
>CAYJID010000028.1:0-16019 GCA_964370135.1 uncultured Akkermansia sp.
CTGAAGCCGCCGCAGCAATCAAGTCGCAATCCAGCATAAACCGCTTCGCGACGCTACGCTCTGCTCGCTATTTATATGGATTGCTCCTTGACAGCCACGACTTCTTCAGGTCGAAAGCAGGTACTCACTTTGTTGAATGAAAAATGAGATTTTTCACCCAACAAAGTAAGATGACCTTGGTATGAAGCGACTGTGGTCACGGTACGATTCTGACGGAGTGCCCAAAATGCAGCAAAAGACGTGCTGAGACCTCATTTTCGAAATCTGCAATTTCCCAAAACTAATTTCGTAAGGCTCCCTTCAGCTATCAGTAGGCATGATGAACTCGCGCGCGCTCTTGCCCTCAGCGAGCCACTGCTCGACCCCGACTCGCTGCTCCAGAGCCTCAATGAGCCGCTGCAGATCCTCCACGCAGTACTGGAGCGTCGGGATGATGGAATGGGTGTTTTCCAACAAAATACTCTCCCACATATCGGTCGCGCCGAGACTGACGCGGCTCGTGTCGCGGAATCCCGTGGCAGCGAGCGATTGGAGATGCTGCTTTGCCAGCGACTCGTCCGCACGGTCAGCCGAGCGCGCGCAGAGAGCCGCGAGGATATGAGGCACATGTGAGATGCGCGCCACGCAGCTATCGTGCTCAGCCGCACTGATAGAGTAAGGGCGCATGCCAATCTGCGTCCAGAAGGTAGCGAGGGCATCCAGATCACTCTCCGCGCAGCACTGATCATTGGTCAGTGCGACGACCTTGCCCGCGAGCAGCTCCGCACTCGCGTACTCCAGGCCCTGCTTCTCCGAGCCTGCCATGGGGTGCGAGCCTATGAAGCGTCGGCCCTGCTGCGCGAGCAGCGCGCCTACTCCCTCATGCACGCTCGCCTTCACCGAGCCTATGTCGGTGACGAGGCAGCCCTCACTCAGGGCGGGCAGCATGCGCTTAGCGAGCTCGCTGAAATAATCAATGGGGGTACTCAGGATGACGAGATCAGCCCCCTCGACGGACTCCAGCAGATCGGAGTAGGTCTCCGTGATCCCCTTGCTACGTGCTACCTCGAGGACGGCGTCGCGCCGCGCCCAGATGCGGCAGGATACCTCGGGGAGGCACTGGCGTATGGCCAGCGCGATCGAGCCACCGAGCAGTCCAGGACCGATGATGACGATGCGGGTGAAGGGGGGGCGGGGGTACTGGACTGGTAGCGGGAGTGACGATGTGGGGGATGCGGTGGATGTAGACATGATGGAGATGCTAGCTGCTCTCCTGCGCACGGCGCGAGGAGAGACGAGCGAGCGAGAGGGGACGCAGGGGGTGCGCCTCCTTAGGGGATGTAAAATCGAATGTTTTCATTGGGCACACGCATGATGGTGCCCTTGGGAGGCTTGTTGCCCTTCTTATCCGTGATGCGCACGATGACATTGCGCTTGGTCGGATGGAGGATATGGGAGGAGCGCCCAGGGACGTAGCGCACCTGATAGATCTTGCCCTTGCTATTCGACGTCTTGGTGCGCGGTGCAGCTGCGGGAGTACGCTTAGCCTTGGCTTTGGAGGCTGAGCTACGAGCGGCGATGGGGTCGATAGGAGGCAGAGCAGAGGGCTTCTTCTTGGTGACTGGGCGCGAAGCCACCTTTTTGGGAGCGGGGCGCTTTGGAGCAGGTGCTGAGCTGGCGGGTCTCTTAGCAGCTACTTTGGCAGGCGCACCGCTCGCGTAGGTCTGCGTGGGGAAGGGGGTGTAGCCCGAGCTCGACTTCTCCCGCGTGGGTGCCCACTGAGCGAGACGCTCGCGGAAGGTGGGCGTTTTCTTCGCTGGAGGAGGTGGAGTCTTTTTCTTGCTCGATGGAGGACTGTAGGGATTCTCGGCGACAAAGGAGGACTGGATGCGTGCAACACCATGCTGGATGCTCGTGCAGGAGCTCAGCGCGAGGGTCGTGATGCTGATGATGTATCGAAGGAGAGGTGCTTTTTCCATAGCAAAAGGGTGCGTGAATAGAGGGTGTTATTTATATAGCAATACTTTATGTTCTTTTATGCCCAATGTCAATCGAAAAACGAAAAAAACCAAGTCCTCTAAGAACTTGGTTTTTTATCGGGCAAGCGGGATTCGAACCCACGACCCCTTGCACCCCATGCAAGTGCGCTACCAGACTGCGCTACTGCCCGTTTTAGTCTCGCTCGCTAGGGAGCGGATCTGGCAGGAGTATACAGATACTTTTGCGTGCTGTCAATATCTTTTTGATTTTTTTTGATTTTTTTCCAATGGCATGTCTAGGGGATCTTGCAAAAGACGTGCTGTGTCGCTCATTTTCGAAATCTGCAATTTCTGAAAACTAATTTTGCAAGATCACCTCTGCCCAATGTGACTTTTTAGCCATATGCAAAAAGTCTCTAGATACGGTGGCAAAAATATGTTATTGTCTGAGTCATGGACTACATGTACTTTGCCATCCTAGGGATTCTCTTGCTCCTCGCGGTCTTTGACCTCGTGGTGGGGGTCTCCAATGATGCGGCGAACTTCCTCAACTCCGCCATAGGAAGTCGAGCCGCCAAACGCGGTTTTATCGTGGCCGCAGCTGCTATCGGTGTGATCATCGGCGCGACGCTCTCCAGCGGTATGATGGAGGTGGCGCGCAGTGGGATCTTCCGACCTGAGCTCTTCACCTTCCATGAGATCATGCTGCTCTTCCTCGCAGTGATGCTCACGGATGTGATCTTGCTTGATTTGTTCAATACCTTCGGCATGCCCACCTCGACCACCGTGTCGCTGGTCTTCGAATTGCTCGGTGCTGCCGTCGCGATGGCCTTCTACAAGATCTCGATGACTGATGCCGCACTCACAAAGACAGTGCTCGACTTTATCAACACGGACAAGGTGCTCCAGATCATCCTAGCTATCTTTAGCTCCGTGGGCATCGCCTTCACCGTCGGCTGTCTGCTGATGTGGTTCTCGCGCCTCCTCTTCAGCTTCCGCTACAAGAAGTCCTACACCTACATCGGCTCGATCTGGTGTGCGATCGCCCTGACCGCGATCACGTACTTCGCCGTCTTCAAGGGCCTCTCCAAGAGCACAGTCATGGACAAAAACACCATCGCCATGCTCAATGAGAATATCATCGCCTACACCGCCTACGCGTGGGTGATCTGGTTTGTCATCTGCCTCTTCTTCCAATACGTGGCCAAGGTGAACCTGCTGCGCTTCATCGTCATCACAGGCACGGCGGCTCTCGCGCTCGCCTTTGCGGGCAATGACCTGGTGAACTTCATCGGCGTCTTCATGGCGGCAAAGGCAGCCTTTGGCCTCGCTACAGACGTCGCCGCTCAGGGCGGAGACTATGTGAATATGGACATGGTCGGTCTCACGAAGCATGTCCAGACGGATATGTTCTACCTCCTCGCCGCGGGCCTCATCATGGTCGCCGCGCTCTTCTTCTCGAAAAAGGCCCGCACCGTCTCAGATACCGAGGTGAAGCTGGCGCGCAACACGCTGGGTGTGGAGCGCTTTGGCTCCTCACTCGCCTCACGTATGCTCGTGCGCTACTCGATGAATACGATGAATGCGCTCAAGAAGGTCACCCCTCAGCCTGTGCAGAACTTCATCGGCGCACGCTTCCGCCCCCTCGACCCGCATGAGGAGACAGGCGCGGCATTCGACCTCATCCGCGCGACGGTGAATCTCACCGCCGCCTCACTCATCATCTGCTGGGCGACCTCGCAGAAGCTGCCCCTCTCCACGACCTACGTGACCTTCATGGTCGCCATGGGCTCCAGCCTCGCTGACCGCGCCTGGGGACGTGAGAGTGCCGTGTACCGCATCACGGGGGTACTCACCGTCATCGGTGGCTGGTTCTTCACCGGTATTGCCGCCTTCACAGCTGCTTGTGTCACCGCGACGGTGCTCGCCTATGGTGGCATCTGGGGTATCATCTTCATGGTCTGCCTCGTCGTCTTCATCCTCATCAAGACTAGCCTCTTCCACCGCAAGGGACGCGCTCGCGAAGTGCGCCTACTCGACCTGCGCGACGTCAATGTCGTCAAGCAGATCGGCGAAGACTCGGCCAACACACTCGGCCGCATCCTCAAGCTCCACCGCGCGACTGTCGAAGCCCTCGTCGAGGAGAACCACAGCGAACTCAAGAAGGTACGCAAAAAGGTACGCCAGCTCGACAAGCTCATCGCCATCCGCAAGGTCGACGAGGTCCTACCCAGCCTGCAAAACCTCCCCACAGAGCTCGTCGAGCGCGGCCAGATACTCTACCGCATCACCGAGAGCCTGCAGGCCATCAGCGAAAGCCTCAACACCATCGTCACAGGAGCCTACAACCACATCGACAACCACCACCGCGGCCTCACCGCCACGCAGGCCAAGGATCTCATCGCGATGAGTCAGAAGGTCTCCCACATCTATCCTCTCATGCGCGATGCGCTCGAGACAGGTCAGCCAGAGCTACTCAAGGACATCCTCCATCAGGCAGGAGACCTCTCCGATGAGTTCGCCGACTGCATCACTCGTCACCTCATGCAGCAGACAGTGGACGTGGGCAATATGCGCAGCGGCATCCTCTACCTGAATCTCCTCAATGAGACACGCTCCATGGTACGCAAGGCCTTCTCCTTGATCCGTGAGCAAAAGGAGTTCAAGATCGCCAACAAGCTCGTGCAGCCCAAGTCTGAGGCTCAGCAAGCCCCCGATCAGGACTAATCCATCCACCACAGAGGGATCCCAAGCTGCTCGTCAGCTTGGGATCCCCTTTTTGTTTTCTTCACCCCCCTTTATTCATCGCCACACTACTATGCCCTACTCGCTCCCCTGGCCACTCTGCCTGATCCTCTTGATCGTCGCGGTGACAATCCCCGCGATCGTCCTCTATGTCGAAAAGATGCGCGGCCGCACCCAGCTGCTAAATCTCGAAATGGAGCTCCAGCAGCTACGCAGCAAGAAGCGCCTACTGCTCGAGCAGAGCGAGCGTGAGAAGACCATCTTTCTCAACGCCGTAGGCATCGCCTTCCTCCTCATGCGTCCCTCAGGGCGCATCGTCGCCTCGAATCAAGCCGCCGACGAGCTCTTCTCCCTGCGCAAAACGAGCCAAGCACTCAACCTGCTCGAGCACATGGAGGGCAACCCCGCCCGACAGACACTCGTCGAAATCGCGCACAACAAGCAAGCCCAATCCTACAAAGTCCACTTCTACAAAGAAGGGCTCAACTACATCTACCGCGTCCAGGCCACCCCCATGGACAACCTCTACGGCGAGCCGCTCATCGGCCTCGTCTGCCACGACATCACCGAGGAGCAGCGCACACTCACCATACGCCGCGACTTCGTCGCGAATGCCTCTCACGAGCTACGCACCCCGCTGACCATCATACGCGGCTACCTCGAGACGCTCATTGATGACCCAGAGCAGGCGGAGGATCCCTACATGCGTCAGCGCGCGCTGGGTCTGATGAAAAAGCACTCCGATCGCATCGTGCGCCTCGTGGAGGATATGCTCACCATCTCACGCCTCGAGCGCTCCGACAAGGCGCATCTGCGGATGAAGGAGTTCAACCTCCAGAGTGTCGTCGAGGACGTCGCGCTACGCCTCGATAGCAGCACGCGCATCCTCAACGACCGCATTGATATCGAGATAGCACCGCTCCCCTTCACCATGGTGGGGGATCGATTCTACTGGGAGCAGATTCTCTTCAACCTCATGGAGAATGCGGTGAAGAACAACCCACAGGGCAGCTTGCGCCTCCTCGTGCGTGCGCGGCACCGTGAGGAGCAGGGCGATGCCGAGATCATCATCGAGGACAACGGCCGCGGGATCAAGGCTGAGAGCCTCCCCTATATTTTCAATCGTTTCTTCCGCGCCGATAGCACAGGACAGATCAAGGGGACTGGTCTAGGACTCTCCATCGTGCGCAACGCCATCGAGGCGCATGGCGGGCATATCCACGCAGAGAGTGAGCCCGAGGTGTACACGCGCTTCACCATCCACACCCCGCTGCATGCGCCTGAGACGAGCTAGCCTTGCCCGAGAGTAGCCTCAAGCCCCCCCCCTCGCGGACTTCACTCAAGGGGATCTTGCAAAATGAGCAGCTTCGGATTTTTCTTATTTTCGAAATCTGCAATTTCCCAAAACTAATTTTGCAAGGTCCCCTCAATTAGTCATCCTCGCGCTCCAAGGAGTTTCGGATTTCAAATAGATAGCGCAGCTCGGTATACTTGATATGCACGACCACCGCGATGGATAGGATAAGAGGGAGTACTGGTAGTGACACGGCACCCAGCATTCTGACAGAGTCATCCACGAAGAGCAAACCAACAACGACAATAGAGGCGATGTAGAGCAGAGTGTAGATAATTTGCAAGAAATTGAGGATACCAGGCTGAGAGCGAGGCTTTGTCTCAGTGCTATCTTTCTTCTTTGATGACGCCCGATAATTTTTTAGCACCAGCACGCTATAGGCCTCCGTCTCATCGGTCGCAACGTCCCGGATAGGAGTCGATCGTTCTATAATGCCTTTGCTAAACAAATAGTTGAGCTCATCCGCGGTAACAGGGCCTTGGAATGCATTGTCGAGTTTGTAATAGTATGTTTTCATGTTATGGTATGTATGGTTCGAGACTTATTGTTCGTTCTTCAAGCGCAGCTGGATGTAGCCCGCCTGTGTGTAATGACCATTGGGGACGACGCGGATGTAGAGCCCCTCTACCCCCTTGTCCTCAGCGTCAGGAGCATTCTCAAAGCGCAGCACAAAGCTCGCACCCGCGCGTGAAGTCTGAGGCTGGAGAGCCGCAGCCGCAAGCTTCTTCACAGGGGCACTGCCCTTCTCCCCGATGATCATGGAGCTCGCCGTCAGGGCAATTTCCTGATCCCCCACCGTGTAGCTATCGACGCCTGCTTGCGCACGGTCGGGCGTCCCCAGAGAGGCGGGCATTCCCCCCCCGCTCAGCGCACTCACACTCTGGAGGAGCTGCTCGAGTGATGACGTGACGATGGCTCTGTCCTTGATGGGTAGGCAGAGGGCAGGCTCAGTTTGTCCTTTGCTAGAGTAGAGAGCCCATGCGGGGGTGAGCTGCTGCGTGAGTGACACACCCGCGTCAATGGCGCGCCCCAGCTCGGTACTAGGCAGCGGGACGGGGAGGAGGCGACCGATCGCGAGCATGCCCTGCTTGAGCTCAGACTGCGTGAGAGGCGAGTCTATCTGGAGCTTGATTTCGCTGATTTCAAAGGCGATATGCGTATCTGGATCATCCATGAGTCCATCGAGCACAGGAGCTGAGGGCGCGAGCAGATAGTTCTCACTATTCGTATAGGACTCAAAATTCAGGTGACCATCAAACCAGCCTTGCAGGCTGTAGAAGCCCGTCGTGCGCAGCTCGCATGCCTTGAGCGTCTGGCCGAGCTTCTCGGCGAAGTTCGCAGCAATGCCCAAGGCCTGCTTCTGCTCACCTGCACCCTCGGCGCGCGCCCGCCATTCAACCGCGAGCAGGCGCGCGAGCTCGGGCAGGATGGGATTGTTCACGACCCCTTCAACCGCCTCCCCGCCGACGAACAGGTACATGAAATGACCAGGACGCACCTGAATGGGGCAATTGTGCCCGAGCTTCGGCTCATTGAGAACGTAAGGAGTCGTCCTCGCGAGTTTAGGGAGCTGGTCGGCGTCCTCGGTGAGCATCACGACGAGGGTGTGCTCATCCTTCACCCCCACAGCGAGGTAGAGCTCGCGCTCGCCAACGAGACCGTAGATCATCGCCTTGGACCTCCCATCGAGCTGCTCCGAAAGCGTCCAGATGTCAAGCCCCTCGTGCTGCTTGTTGGGCGCGTCCAAGCCCATCATCTCATAGAGCTGCGCGCGTGGGGGCATCTTTCCCGCCTCGAACTCTACCGCGAGCATCGTCGTGCCCAGCGAGATCGTGTGCAGCTGCTGCAATGACTGCGTTGCCAGCGCCTCAAAGGCCGCAATACCACCTAGGATGAGAGCACCGTCCTCCTCAGTGGCACCGTGGGGCAGCGTGGTATTCATCGCCAGAGGCAGCGTCATGACCAGCCTCATGATGCTGCCTAGCGTGCCTTTTGACATGCCGAGGCTGATCTGCTTGATACCGAGCTGCGGGCACTCATCGACTCCGAGATGCTTGCCATAGCGTGTCGCGCCGAATGACTGCTGCAAGCGCGCGACATCGTTGATCTTCAGATGCACCTCAGGGATAAAGGGAAAATAGGCCGAGGCAGGATAGAGCTGCGCCTGCGTCGTAGCAATGAGCTCCGAATACACGGGAGCAGCAGAGATGGCAGCGAGGATCTCGGAGGGCTTTTCTGTGGCACTCACAGGGGGGAGGCTCGCCGCGAGCGCGAGGAGAATAAGAGATTTGTTCATCATATTATTTATATCAATAATAAAAACTAGCATACAGCAGTAAATCCGTCAAGAAAAATGGGCGAGATCTATCATCTTGTGCTGAGGCACTTGCACAACAAACGTGAATCGCATGCGTCCTCGAATCACGATTTGTACACGCATGTATTATAATAGCCTTGTGATCATCTGACTCCATCTGCTACAATGCTCAAAACGAGTGAAGGCTCGTCCACCAGTCACATGAACCCTCTTTTTATCAATGCACTCAAGCTCGCGCGCCGGCTCTACTTTCGCAAGCGACACCTCGCCCACGTCCCGCATCGCGCGCCCGCAATGGACATGAAACAGGCATCCGACATCCTGAACAAACTCATCGCCAGCGATCAGCCCTACATGATCGCGCGCCTCGGCTCAGTCGAGCTCGAGACCATCGCCTGCTACCTCGCCCACCGTGATGGTCTCGATATCGCCAGCTACATTCGCGGTGAGAGCGATTATGACCGCTGGGAGCAGATGATACACTGGCTCTGCGTGCACACGGGCTTTTTCCCCGAGGAGAAGAGCATGTCGGCGCGCTACTGCGAGCTGATGATGAAGCTGGCCGCTGAGGTGGATGTCTTAGGATCTTGGCTGACCTATGAGAAGCTGCTCTACCCTGAGAATCAGCCAGTGAAAGTCCCCCTCCTGATGCTAGAGCCCTATCTCAATGCCGACACACCCTGGACGCGGCACCTCTCGGGCAAGCGCGTGCTGGTCATCCACCCCTTCACCGACTCCATCACACAGCAGTACCAGCACAAAAGGGAGCTTTTATTCAACGACCCACGCATCCTGCCCGAGTTCGAATTACTGACATTAAAGGCAGTGCAGAGCATAGGAGGAGAGGGTGCTGCGGGCTATACAGACTGGTTTGCCGCCTTGGAGTCCATGAAGCAGTCCATGGATAGCATCTCCTATGACGTCTGCCTCATTGGCTGCGGCTCCTATGGCTTCCCCCTCGCGGCTCACGCCAAAAGCCGAGGCAAGCAGGCCATACATCTCGGCGGCAGCCTACAATTATTATTCGGTATCAAAGGCAAACGCTGGACAGAGCAATACGGTACTGCTGCTCACAACCCCTACTACGAGCTATTCAACGAGCACTGGATCTTCCCCGCTGATGCGGAGAGACCAGATGGAGCGACGCGCGTCGAGAATGCTTGCTACTGGTGATGGCTCTCTGCGCACAAATCGGCGCGTGGCTTAGCTTGACAACGAGCGATCGCGTTAAAAAAAAATCGCAGCCGAAGCTGCGATTTTTTTAAAATTAACACGGGCTGTTCCATCCAGATTGAGGACGAGGAACACCGACTTGACTCAGTTTGCCATTCCAAAGCGATCTTGGATATCCATAAAGATGCGATCCCTGAGGGTGCGAGCTTTTTCGATATCTCTCGTTTTCAGAGAAAAGCGAAGACGCTCTGCTGTGGCATCTGAACGGTGTACTGTTACGTGGCACCACCATACTCCTCGGTTATTCCAGAGGTGGTGATTAGGATTCTCGTCGTTAATACGAAGTGCGATCTTTGTCTGATTTGAGGCCATGACCTTTTCCTTTCTATAGTGATTAGACAGGCCATTTGTGACTCTCGAAGATTCATTCCCGCGTTTCGTGAGGAACCGCCCTGCGGTATCCCTGTCTGTCATAGTAGACAACCAAAGGAGCCGCGCTGTTCAAAAAAAGTCTTTTTTAGTAGAGGATACCTGCTTTTTTCAGAGTGTTATACGCGCCGTTCTTGGAGATCGTGCGAAGTGCCTTACAGGAAATCTTCATGCGGATGTAGCCACCCTTGCCACCGTTGAGTTCAGGAACCCAGATGCGCTTTTCTTGGAGATTAGGATACACTGTTCGTGAAACAGTCTTGGTCACGTGACGACCGATACCGCCTTTTTTCTTGGCAAGACCAGAGCGGTGGATACGACGACCCTTGCGGGGCATGGAAAAGGTAATATTGCAAATTCTGGACATATAATAATACGAGGATTAGGTGTTAACCGGGGGCTCATTTTACACATTTTTAGCCCACGGTCAAGCAAAACGATCCAATTTCGATAAAAACTTCTGTTCGCAAGGCATAGTTCCCCCGCAGCTTGGGCTCACGGGGGTGGATGTCCTTGGAGACAGTCGCGACGCAGGGCAGCGGCGCGGACGCATCGTTGAGATCTCTACTTTAGCATATCAGGTGGCGCTTGCAAGATATTTTTTTTGCCATGGCGCGCATCTGAAAAGAAAAAGTGAAGAAAAGAAAAAAAAGAAAGAAATTTGCAGAATGATGTTGACATCCGCAAGACTTTCCTCTATACTGCGCCCACCTCCAACACGGAGGCTGCTTAAAATCGCGGGATGGAGCAGCCAGGTAGCTCGTCAGGCTCATAACCTGAAGGCCGCAGGTTCAAATCCTGCTCCCGCAATACGAAAGATCGCCCATCATCCGATGGGCGATCTTTTTTGCATGGTAGAAGAGAGCCTCGGGTAGAATGTAGCACAGATTAGCTATTCACGCAGCTAGATGCACGGCGCGTGATCGAGCGATGCTGCGCGCAGAGCTCCGATAGCACGTGCTCAATCTGCGCAGCACTGCCACTCTGCGCGCGGAGCACGAGGGTGTAGTCGTCAAAATAGGGCGCACAGCCACAGCAGAATGACGAGTCAATGAGCTGTGCGATCACTTGCCCTTCTCGCGAGAAAGCCAATGATACACCACCCTTATCCAGCGGATCTTCCCCGTCAGGGAAGAATCGGCGCATCTCCTCCTCGCGGCAGGTCGCGCGCAGATGCCTCTGGAGCTCCGAGACGAGCTCGCGCATCCACGCGTATTCGCGTGGGCTATCCTCGCGCTCTTGGTCGGCGTAGCAGAGATCGTAGCTACACTCGTCCCCCGAGCCGAGATCGAGCAGCGTGACACCCTCTGTGCGCTCAAAGCACTCTTTGCCATCCCTATCGTAGATGCTAGGCTGATAGATGCTCACGGGCATGATGGGGTAGAGCTCGGCGGGCAGCTCGCGGATCTCTGGCAGCTCGCTGTAGTCGGGGTGCTGCGCCAGTAGCTCCGCGCGGAGCTGCTGCTGCTCTGCCTCCTGCGCGAGGAGAAAGAGGATGCTCCCATCTGCCTGACAGAGGATACATGCGCCGTCCTGATGACAAAAGACGCTGTGCTGCTCATGCTGCCATGCGCTGACGATGGGGGCGAGGTGCTGTGCATGGGGCTTTTGCAGGAGCTCGGGGTGGATCCAGCGGCTCTGATGCCAGAGGCGCTGCCACCAGCAGCGCGAGCTCTCGTCACGCATCAGCTCCGAGCTCACGCAGGTGGGCGGCAGCTCGCAGAGGCGGTAGCGGGTGCGATGGGCGATCCACTCGACCTGCGAGGGCTCTCGCTGGATAAAGAGTGCGGCGGGAGTGCAATAGAGGGAGTGATAGATGATGGTCTTCATACGAATGAGAGGTAGAGCAGTACGAGACCAGCAAGGAGAAATAGACTGAGAAGGATATAGAAAAATGCGTAGGAGGAGGACTCAGAGCACTGCTGAGGAGCGATAGACGGCATCTCACGGATAGGCCGATGCAGCGCGAGGATGGCGGAACCATCGCCGAATTCCTCCGCACGCTGCTCGGGGGTCATGGACTTGAGCTTGCGGCGTAGCTTGTAGTCGTAGCCGAGGCGTCCGAGGAAGAGTCCCGCAAGGATGGTGGGGATGAGCTGCCATGATTCTAATGCCAACGAGCCCGTATCGGGGATGAATGAACGCAGCGCATAGCAACAGCCCCCTAGGGTGAAGATGCTTGCGCTCAGGGTGATGAAGAGCAGGAGCTGCTTGTCGCGCGCCTGCTGCTCTGGGGGAGTATCAGGGCATTCGGTTTTGACCTCATGCAGCATCAGGCGCACGAATTTCTCTGCGTGGCGTAGCTGGTAGCCGACGATAGAGGTGACGAGGAGAATGAGGAGAATGCAAAAGGTGGTCAGCATGATGAGGATAGGAGTTTATTTTTTATTATTTTTTTAACACAACAAATAAGCAGTGCGATGGGAATACCGTAGTGGGCGCGGTAGACGGAGGCTTTCATACAAAGGTACTATAGAGCAAGTAGAGACCTATGAGAAGAAAAATACTCATCCCCATGTAAAACAAAGGGTAACTGGATGGATTCGAGCTCGCAGGCGACCACGACGCCGCAGGCTGCTGCCCCTGAGTGCCAGCAGCATCGGGACCATCGGGGATCTGGGAGAGCACAGCGGGGCCGCAGCGGGGTTCTTGTTCACGCTGCTCTGGGGTGAGAGTCTTGAGCCAGCGTTTGACCTTGAAATCGTAGTAGAAGCGCCCCACCAGAAGAGCGGGTATGAGGCTAAATATGAGAACAAGCGTGGAATACATGGATAAAGAATATAACGTCCATCTATTCTAACACAGCGCACCATGCTGTCAAGGATAGTCGAGAGAGAGAGGGGGGGACTATTCTTTGTTTCTCATCTATTTCATCTCCTTGCGCCACAACGGGGCTTGCAGCCTGCCGCATTTCTGCTATGATGCTTGCCATCACGATGCTTGTACAGCCCAACCAGCAGCAATGGGTCTCGCTCATGGATCGCTATGGCGCGAGCCGCAGGCCTTTCCTCTTTGTCATCTCCTATGATGCACAGAGAGCTTATGTCTGGCCAGCCGACGCGATCCCCGAGGGCGTGGCGTTCCAGCTGCCTTCCACGAGTCGTGTACCGACGGCGACGCCCCTGCCTGAGCAGATCGAGTTCGATGTGGAGCCGCCCGCACCGCAGGATTATGCGCGCTCCTTTCATCACGTGCATGAGGAGATCTGTGCGGGCAATAGCTACCTGCTCAATCTCTGCGCGCGATCCAAGCTACAGACAAATTTGCAGCTGCGGGACTTTTTCCACCACGCGAGCGCGCCGTACAAGCTGCTCGTGGAGAGATTAGAAGAAAAAGAAGAAAATTTTTGCTGCTTCTCCCCCGAGCCTTTCGTGATGATCCATGCAGGTGAGATCAGCAGCTACCCCATGAAGGGGACAATCTCCGCCGATCTCCCCGACGCCGAGCGCCGCCTGCTAGCCGATGAAAAAGAACGCTGCGAGCACGCGACCATCGTCGACCTCATCCGCAATGATCTCTCACGCGTCAGCGCGCGCGTCCACGTGCCGCGCTACCGCTACGTGGAGCGCGTGGAGACGGCGCGGAAGAGTATCTTTCAAACGAGCTCCGAGGTGCGCGGCAGCTTGCCCGAGGGCTGGGAGCAGCAGCTAGGCACGATGCTTGCCCAGCTCCTCCCCGCGGGGAGTATCTCCGGCGCGCCCAAGAAAAAAACCTGCGAGATCATCGCCGCAGCCGAGGGCATGGATCGAGGATTCTACACGGGGGTGTTCGGCTATTTTGATGGCACGACGCTAGAGAGTGCGGTGTGCATTCGCTATGTGGAGCAGCAGGGCGAGGAGCTTTTCTACAAGAGCGGCGGCGGCATCACGGCGATGAGCGAGCTCCAATCAGAGTATGAGGAGCTGGTGAGCAAGGTTTATATCCCATTCTATGTCCCCACTCATTCTTGAGAGTATGTGCGTCCTCGATGGCGCACCCCAGCTGCTGGACTACCACCAGCGGCGCGTCGATCGTAGCCTCATGGCTGGTCATCGCCTCGATCTCACAGCTGCCCTCGCTGAGCTGAGCCTCCCCCCTACGGGCAAGCACAAGCTGCGCCTGATCTATGATAGGCAGGGGCAGGTCACACAGCTGGAGCACGAGCCCTACGCCATGCGGCAGCTGCGCTCGCTGCGTCTGCACGAGCTTGACCCCTCATTCGATTATACGATCAAGTGGCTGGATAGGCGCGCGCTGGACGCCTGCGCCGAGGGGCTGCCCTGCGATGAGGACGTGCTGCTGCTGCGTGAGGGTTTTCTCCTAGAAGGACGCTATGCAAATCTAGCCTTGCAGCGCGAGGGAATCTGGTACACGCCTCACGACTGCCTCCTAGAGGGCGTGCAGCGCGCCTTTCTCCTCGATACAGGGCTCATCCGTCGCAGGCGCATCTCCGTCCAGCAGCTAAGAGATTACGATCATATCGCGCTGATCAATGCCATGCTACCACTGGGGAGCTGTGTGCTGCCCATCTCAGCCATCCTGCCCGAGCTCTAGCCACGCTGGCAAGCGTGCAGGAGCTGCTCCCACTCCTCAGGCGTGATGTCTGCGGCGGCCTTGTTCCTGTGCCGCGTCGCGCGCAGCTGGATGAGGGCGTGGATGAGCTGGTCACTCGGGCCTCTATCATGGAGATAGGGGGCTGAGGCGGGCTCGCCAGTCCACGCCACCGGCGAGATAAAGAGCAGCTCTGAAGCGAGCGAGAGGAGGTATTGCTGCGCCACCTGTGCGCTAGCCTCCTGCCGTAGCGCGTGGAATAAGACCTCGAATAGCTCATGCGCAGCGCTCCGGTGTGCTAGCTCCGTGTCGATCACAACGACGGGGAGGAGCTCACAGAGCAGCTCGGCTCCCTGATCAGAGTAGTCCTCCTTCAGCAAAGAGGCGAGCGCGAGGAGCAGGTCGTCGTCTCGACGCAGGGTCGCATACGAGCAGTAGTACACAATATCCTCAAAGCCACAGACGCCATGCCGCCAGCCCCAGAGCAGTGCAGGCAGCGAGAGCTGCATGATGTATGCACGCGTCAGCAGGGGATAAGGAAGCATCATTTGGAAGGGTCTCAAGAGCCGCATGATAGAAAAGAGAGGCGACAAGCTCTCACGAAATGCTAGACTACGGGCGACACAAAGTCAATACGGAAGGCAAGATGCACTCTAATAAATATATAACTTGTATGTTTTTACTTGCCATATCAGCCTGATTATGGTATTAAAAAAGATGCTTGAGAGATGCGTCTATGCTCTCGCCAAGCCTCATAGAAAGGACATACAAGACATGATCAATTCCCCCCTTCCCTCTGACGCTAAAAGCCTCTTCAAAGCGGCCAAGACTGGCGACCTCGCCACCCTCAAGACACTGCTCTCAGGCAGTCTCGGTCTGGAAATCCGCGATCGCTCTGATTGCACGCTACTCAATGCCGCAGCCAAGCACGATCAGGCAGCCGTCATCGCCTACCTACTCGACGAGGGTGCCGCTATCGAAGCCCCCGACGACGAGTCCCGAAGCCCGCTGAACAAGGCAGCCAAGCACGGCTCACTCGCCGCCCTATCACTGCTGCTCGAGCGCGGTGCCGACGTCCACACACGCGACTCCACAGGACGCACCCCGCTCATCCAAGCGGCAAAGCGCGGCCATCTGGAGGCGGTGAAGCTCCTCCTCGCAGCTGGGGCGGATCCCGCAGCGGTGAGCAACAAGGGCATGACAGCGCACGATACAGCTGTCAAGCGCGGTCACACGTCCATCGCAGAGCTACTCAGCACGACACCCAGCTGAGTAGCGAGCTACGCAAGCCAGACGAGGATGATGGCAATCTTCTTACATGCGCATAGTCGCAACTACTTACTCTTACTTTGCAGCGTAGACCTTGTGTGAAAACAAGGTCTACGTTTTTTTTGCTGGAGATTTCTATTGGGGACTTTTAATTTCTCGCGAGGTAAGATTTTGAGATGATTTTAGAGCTGGATTTTTCACGAATTGATGGCTCAGAGTGTCCTCTGAGACGAAAATTCGGGGA
>CAYJID010000029.1:0-2739 GCA_964370135.1 uncultured Akkermansia sp.
CAGCTCTAAAATCATCTCAAAATCTTACCTCGCGAGAAAATAGAAGCCCCCTTAACAGATACCCCTGATGCAAAGATAACCCCGACACAACAACGCAAAAACGACATAGCCCAGAATCAACATCTGGGCTGTTTTGTTGTCCTCATTTGAGGAGCTGCAGGAAATGAGGGGAGAAAACGCTGCGTACGCGCCACCGCCTCACAGCATGGACTCCAGCTGATCGAGAGCCTCCACAAAGAGCTGAGCCGACCACTGCCCCGGAGCCGTCGCACGCGCGCCGAGAAAGCCGTAGATGAGAGCCGATCCATATTGAGAATACAGCAGACGGCTCGTCGGCCCGAGCTTGCCCATGCCCATCACCGCCATCGGTCCTGTACGCGACTCCAGCAGCTGGAGCCCTACCATCATATCCTCAATGGAATGGAGGCGAAAGGCGAACTTCACCACATCCGCCCCCTGCTCACGCGCGTAGAGCTCCTGCTCACGCAGTAGAGCCACATCAGGCGTCTTGTCAAAATCATGGTACGACGCCACCGTCAGCACCCGCGCATTGCGCGCATCCTGCAGCAGCTCCTGTGCGCCCGCCATATGGCGTATCTCCCAGTCAATCGCATCCGCCATCGAGAGCAGCGCCTGCATCGTCTCGCGTCGCTGCTCCTCAGGGATAGCGCGCAGCCCGCCCTCATCCGCATGGCGGTAGGTCAGCAGTGTCGGCTTGCGCGCGGGGTGCGCGAGGATATCGCTGAGCTCCAGCGACTCGGGCAGCGCGTCGAGACGCAGCTCCAGCGCATTGCATGAGGGCATACTCACGGGACCCGCGAGCTCGAGCCACTGAGACCAATCACTCACGGAGCCAATCACATAGGGGGGGAATGGAGTCTTGCCTTGTACGAATAAATCCTTCATGTCTGGAAGCGTTATAGCAAATCCGCACACGCCGCGCAAGCCGTACTTGCTGCACGCAGGGCAAAAAACGAATCAAAAACATGCGCTGTAGAATTTCTGTCCCCCTCTGCGTTCTTCAAGGTAACAACAAAACACAACAAAACAAACCAATAGAAAACAACAGAACATGAACAAGTCATCCCTCCTCGCCGCCCTCGTCCTCGCCGCCGCCGTCGCCATGCCCGCCGCCGCCGCACCACGCCACGCCTCACAGCAGCGCTCCTGCTCCAAGCCCGCCGTCGTCAAGCAAGTCGTCGTGAAGAAGAAAGCACCCGCCGTCAAGAAGCAGGTCGTGAAAAAGGTCGTCGTCAGCAAAAAGGTCGTCAAGCGCAACGGCGTCGTACAAAAGGTCGTCGTCAGCAAGAAGGTCGTCAAGAGCCCCGTGCGAGTCGTCAAGAAGTCCGTCGTACGCGGCAGATCTGGTCGAGCTCTCGCCCGCCGCTAATTTGCCTCTACAACAAATCTCCTATCGGACATCAGATAAAGGGGGCTTCTAATTTCTCGCGAGGTAAGATTTTAAGATGATTTTAGAGTTGGATTTTTCACGAATTGATGGCTCAGAGTGTCCTCTGAGACGAAAATTCGGGGAAAATCCAGCCTAAAAGCACTCAAAAGCTGCCTCGTGAAGCGATTTTCTGAATTTTCTTATTTAGAATGACGAGAATTTAGAAGCCCCCTAAATAAAGAAGTCAACAAGCCCCTTCCCATACGAAGGGGCTTGTTGTTGTTTGACCGCTTGCTCCCCCCTCGGCAGCATCCAGAGAAATAATTCCCAGATCGAGCAAAGCCTGCACCAGCTGAGAGAAAAGCTTGAACTGCGAGCTCTGCTGGTAAAAAAGCTCCTGATGCGCCAGAAGTTTAGAGCCATGATGGCGCACATCCAGCTCAAAGCAATAGCCGAGCTCGCGTTCGAAAAATGCTAAGAACTCACGCGTCGCATGCAGCAGCGTCTCTGCTGACAGAGCCGAGAGCTTGCAGCCCTGCTCACGTCGCCACACATCCAGCTGCCCCTTGAGCTGCTGCCCAGTCTCCGAGCAACAGCCCTCCAAGGGCAGAAAATGCGACACCAGATGCGCCTCCACACTCGGGTAGCTCAGCAAGAGCAGCCCCGCTCTGTTCTTGCCATTGTCATTCGCATCAGAAAAGCGTGTCAAATAATCATCAATTTTCTCCGCTGCGACATTCGAACGAGGATCACGGTCAAAGAGATAGTAAATACGCGCCCTGTTGAGCTGAAACCCCGTCCCCTCCAGTCGCTCCATGAGACGGGCAAAAAAGAGATCCTCCCCCGTCTCCTCATCAAGCTCCTCAATACTCGCGATATAGCTCCCACCCGTATTGAGCACCATGATAGAGGAATTCTTATCTAGCGGCTTCGAGAGCCTGATCTCCCCCTGCTTCTTCGTCTGGTGGTACTCGTAGTCTAGGATTCGCTCGAAAATCGCTTTCAGGTATTGGAACTCTGTCTTCACCCCCTCGACGAGAAAGAGCACATGCCCAATCCTCTTGTCAGGATTAATCTTCATCTGCACCCTCATGCTTGTAGTCAGGGATACCGCCAAAGACGCCACTGAGGTACATCTTCTCCACATTCTGCGCGAGTCGTGGCTGCTCAGAGGAGAAACGGCGCACTTGACCGCCGCGCCCCGCGACGAACTCCACAGCATACTCTTGATCAGGCCTCAGAATTGTATTATCAAGTAAATTCGTCGAGTGCGTCACGAGGAAGAGCTGCGTGCGCGCCGATTTTTTCATAAAATATTTGATCAGCAGCTCTTCGAGATCATTATGCAA
>CAYJID010000029.1:2839-15717 GCA_964370135.1 uncultured Akkermansia sp.
GCGCCGATTTTTTCATAAAATATTTGATCAGCAGCTCTTCGAGATCATTATGCAAGCCACTTGAGAACTCATCAATGATGAGCATACAGGGACGCGATAGCGCGATAAAAAACGCATGAAGCAAACGGATGAGAGATTGATTGCCAGTGGATTCAAAACTTTCAGCCAGGCTATAGGAAACAATAGAGTTCACTGCTCTCGTAAAGTAAAGCTCTCGTTTCGTACTTTTTCCAAAACTTGATTTTTTCGAGTAAGTTGATTCCAGCTTGATCGTGTGATCAAAATGATGCTTGTTGAAAAAATGGTTGAATTCCTCTGTTCCCTTGTGCTCCAAATAGAGATAAAGATCACCCTCCGCTGGATCTCGATAAAAGCTAGAATCGCGATCTATCTGATGGATGTAGATAGACCGTGCTAGGAACTCCATCCATTCTTGAAGTTCCTCTTGACCTTGAAACTTGGTATTAAAATACAGAGTGCGTAAGAAAAGCACATCATCAGCGATATCCTCATCATCATAATGCACCCCGTCAGGGTCAGCTATTTTCGACACAGCCATGTCGCGTTCCCTTTTCAAGAGCAGCTGATCATCCAAATATAAGTATTCATAATCAATTAATCCAGACGAAGCGAATTGGAATTGATAGCTGATTTTCTTTTGACCTATAAGAAAGTCATATTGCAAGCTTGTCGAATTAGGCATGATGCCTTCATTGCTCGGGATGCAACTAACGTAGAAGTCCATATTGTGCCTACGATCATCAAAGAGAAGCTTTAAGAGTATTTTTATCGCCTCCAGCACACTGGATTTCCCCGAGGCATTCGCGCCGACGAAGACAGCTCCTTTCAGCACGCCATTATCCGCGACATTCTGAGGCAGAAAGGCATAATTCGTCTTCGTAAGATCAATTTCTGTACGCTCCTTAAAGACCTTGAAATTCTCCAGTATGATTTTTGTTAACATGATTTTCCTCCTTAGTATACGCGCCGCAGCAGCAGGAGCAAGCAAAATAGATTGTCGGTCGTAAAAAAATGACGATCGAACAAAAAAAATCCTTTATTGCACGCTCACTAGATAATTCCCTTCTTCTCCACCTCCCCAAAAAGCCCCCCGCGCGCCTCAGGGCGAATAAATTAAGCTCTCCGTGCCCTCCATCGCAAAAGAAAAATGTTATCATCCATTACTCACAATTAGCTTGACTAACGACTCATTTTCCCCCATGTAATAGAGAAGCGAAGCAACCCCCTACCTTCTCCCCCCACGCGCCACCTAGCCCGCAGACAGCTAGACCGCCTGAGAGGAGAGCTCTCGCCGAGATCACTTTCCCAAAAAAATCCAGTTCCATGTCCAAGACGCTCATCATCTCCGAAAAACCCAGTGTAGCCACCGACCTCGCCCGAGTCCTCGGCAAGAGTCTCGGTAAATTCAAACGGGATGACAAAACAGGCGCCTATGTGAATGACACCCACTACATCACCTCCGCCGTCGGTCACCTACTGGAGCAGAAAAAGCCCCAGACCGAGGACGGCAAGAGCCTACCGTGGAAAATGGACTACCTCCCCGTCATCCCCAAGGAGATGGAGCTCGAGCCCATCGCGAAGACCGCCGACCGCCTCCGCAAGGTGCTGCGCCTCGCGAAGAGCAAGGACGTCACCACCATCGTCAATGCCTGCGATGCCGGCCGCGAGGGTGAGCTCATCTTTCGCAACATCATCCGCTACGGCAAGATCAAAAAAAGCCTCAAGCGCCTCTGGATGCAGAGCATGACCGATGACGCCATCAACGAATCGTGGAACCACCTCGTCGATGACACCCAGATGCTCAACCTCGCCGACGCCGCCGTCTGCCGCGCCGAGTCCGACTGGCTCGTGGGGCTCAACAGCACCCGCGCGCTAACCGTGCTCCAGTCCGCCCCCGGTGGCTTCCACGTCACCCCCACAGGACGCGTGCAGACCCCCACGCTGGCACTACTCGCGAGCCGTCAGCAGGACATTCTCGCCTTCATCCCCCAGAGCTACCACGAGGTACGCGCCAGCTTCCAAGCCCAAGCAGGGCTCTATGATGCGAAGTGGTACGACGCCGCGTGGAAAAAAGACGAATCCCGCCCCGAGCGTACGAAAGACCGCATCTGGTCCACCGAGCTCGCCGAGGCCATCGTCGCACGCTGCACAGGCAAGCAAGCCGAAGTCATCGAGACGAAAAAACCCGTCAAGCAAGCCCCCCCGCTGCTCTTTGACCTCACCTCCCTGCAAAAGGAAGCCAGCAACCGCTTCGGCTTCTCCGCACGCCGCACACTCCAGCTCGCACAGGAATGCTACGAGCGTCACAAGGTGCTCACCTATCCGCGTACCGACTCCAAGTTCCTCCCCGATGACTACGTGAAGACCGCGTACCGCACGGTGGGCGACATCGCGAACAAGGTGCCCGCCTTCTCCTCATTCGCCCAGGAGATTCTGGACAAGAAGATGATCAAGGCGAGCAAGCGCGTCTTTGACAGCAGCAAGGTGAGCGATCACTTTGCCATCATCCCCACGGGGCATGTGGCAAAGCTCAGCGGTGACGTGGAGAAAATCTACATCCTCGTCCTCCAGCGCTTCCTCGGCATCTTCATGCCCTCCGCCGAGTTCGAAGACACGGACAGAAAGAGCATCATCACGCATGCCGACGGGGTGAAGGACCACTTCCACTCCCACGGCCGCGTCATGCGCGTCGCTGGCTGGCGCGCCCTCTACAGCAGCTCGGCGAAGGCGAAGAAAGACGACCTCTGCCCCGTCGCCGCCGGCGAGCGCACGAGCGTCTTCCACATCGAGAAGCGCGACGAGATGACGAAGCCCCCCGCCAATTACAACGAAGCCACGCTCCTCTCCGCCATGGAGAGCGCGGGCAAGCTCGTCGAAGATGAGGAACTCTCCTCCGCCATGAAGGAGCGAGGCCTCGGCACCCCCGCCACCCGCGCCTCCATCATCGAAGGCCTCATCACGCAGGAATACATCATCCGCGATGGCAAAGAACTCATCGCCACGCGCCGCGGCATGGACCTCATCGAGCTGCTCGGCCGCATCGGCCTGAGCACGCTCTCGTCGCCCGAGCTCACAGGTGATTGGGAATACCGACTCAAGCTCATGGAGCAGGGCAAGCTCACGCGCCCCGTCTTCATGAAGGACATCGCCGCCTACACCGAGGACATCATCCAGAGTGTGAGGACGTTCATGGACAGCGGGCACAACCCCGATCTCGAGATCGCCTGCCCCGCCTGCCAAGCCGTCGGACTCACGAGCCGCATGGACTCCGTGTCCTGCAAGCAGTGCAAATTCCGCCTGCGCCGCCTGCACGCAGGGCTCGCGCTGAGTGATGAGCTGATGACCGATCTACTCATCAAGCGTGAGCTGCCCCTCATGGAGGGCTTCCGCTCGCGCTTCGGAAAGCCCTTCAAGGCAGGGCTGCGCCTGATCGAGGGGCCCCGCGTCTGGAAGGCGGAGTTCTACTTCGAAGACGAGCTCTCCCCCGCAGAAAAAGCCGCCGAGGCTGAGCAAGAGAGCCTCGGATTCTTCCCCGTCATCGGGCAGGGCGAGCTGGAGGTCTTTGAGAATAGCAAGGGCTGGAGTGTCCCCCAATTCAAGCGCGAGGGATCCACCCGCGCAGGGCTCACGCTCTCGCGCCTCATACTCGGACGCGAGCTCAACCGCGACATCCTTGCAAAGATCCTCGCCGAGGGCAAGAGCGAGCTGATTAAAGAGTTCGTCTCCCAGCGCACGAAGCGCGCCTTTGATGCCTTCCTCGTGCTGGATGCGAAGAAGGGGCAGGTGGGCTTCGAGTTCCCCCCCCGCGAGCCCCGAGGCAAGAATGCGAAGGGTGATAGCCGATTCACAAAGGCGAACGCCGCCGCCGCCGACCTCAGCACCGCGACGAAGCATGGCTCTGTCCCTGTGAAGGGCAAGGGTGAGCACGAGCTACTCGAGAGCGAGCAGGCATGGCATATCCCCAGCCTCAGCTACGGCAAGGCAAAGAAACCACTCACCATCGCGAAGGAAATGTGCGGTGTCACCGTCACCGCCCCCATGGTGCTGCGCCTGCTGGCGAAGGGCAAGACGGAGCTTATCAAGGATTTTGTTAGCTCGAAGACAGGCAAGAAGTTCGAAGCCTACCTCGGCTTCAAAGCCAGCACGGGCAAGGTCAGCTACGAATTCCCCGAGCGCGAGCTATGATGGCTTTCCTACGCGCCCTCTACGGCCTCGCCGACCGCTTCACGGTCGGAATCTTGGTCGCTGTCCTCGTCGGTCTCTATCTGCCCTGCTCGGGGCAGACGGCGACCGTGTTTGAGTGGCTGACGCAGATCGCCATCATGATCCCCTTCTTCTTCTATGGCGTGCGCATCGAGCGCGCGCAGATGATCGCGGGGCTGCTGCACTGGCGCTTGCAGCTGACGATTTTTGCGTTCACCTTTGTGCTCTTCCCGCTCTTCATGCTCGCCGCGTCCCCTCTGCTCACCGCCTTGGTGACGCCCGTGTTCTTTGGCGGCTTTCTTTATCTCGCCTGCCTGCCTTCGACCGTGCAGGGCTGCGTGGTCTTCACCTCCATCGCAGGGGGCAATGTCGCGGCGGCGATCTGCTCCGCGCCTATGTCGAGCATCCTCGGCATCGTGCTCTCTCCTCTGCTCGTCAGCCTGCTCTTTGAGAGCGCGGGCATGCAGATGGGCGTGAGCCTCGATGCGATCCAGAAGGTGTGCTTCTTTGTCCTGCTCCCCTTTGTCGTCGGGCAGCTCGTGCAGCGGTGGGTGCGCCCCTGGTCGCTGCGGCACAAGGGGGCTCTCGGCTGGGCGGATCAGTCGCCCGTGTGGCTCATCGTCTACACCGCCTTCTCAGAGGCGACGGTGGCGGGATTCTGGAGTGAGTTCGAGCTTACGCTGCTGCTGCGCATCCTGCTGGGCTGCCTCATCACCGTGTCCTTCATGCAGACGGCGGCTTACTTGGTGGCGCGCTGGCTGGGATTCAACATGGCGGACCGCATCGCCATCGTCTTCTGCGGGCCCAAGAAGAGCCTCGCTGTCGGCGCTCCCATGATGCTGGCTATCTTTGGGGCATTTGACAAGACACTCGTGCTGCCGCTGATGCTTTACCATCAGGCGCAGACCATCTTCTGCGCCTCATTGGCGCGCTATTGGAGCCGCAGCGCGCATGAACGCGAACAGTTCTAAAAACTGCTAACGGCTGATCTATAAGTGAATAAGAGTAGATTCCTTTTAAATCGTATTATCAAGGTATAATAATGATGATCTAACAATTTTTATCCTTGATCTTTTCTTCTCGCTTCGTATACTGAGGGGCAGAATCCGCATGACGCAACGCTGCTTGTGTAGGATAAGCCTCATCCCCCTCCCCTTATATGAAACGATCATTACCCTTGTGGGTAGCCCTCGCGGGGCTGCCCTGTGCGTCGAGCTATGGCGAGACGATCACCTCGACCACCTTTGACGGCACGACCCCTCTGGGCCACGTCAATGTGACCAACACCAGCACTGACCGTAGCGACGACCTCGTGGGCGTGTCGGTGAGTGGCACCACAAATTTCACTGCTCCTCTTTCTGGGAGCATCACCGTAGCCACCCCCGATGTCGAGTCGACAGACTCCAGCTACGCGAGTAACAGCATGACGGGTGTGCTCATCGACTCGACGAGCAGCGATACATTCTCGATCAATGGACTCACGACCAATATCGACATCAAGGGTGCCGACTATGGATACTATGTGAAAAATGATAGCTGGGGCGTCGTTGGCAAGCACAAGGGCTCTGTCAGCGTGAGCAACAGCAGCATCAACATCACGACGGAGTCCGACACGACATACTCGCTGGCCAGTGGTATCGTACTCGACGCACATCTCGAGAGCTTTGACGCCTCCAGCAGCATCACCATCGGAGGGAGCGGTCGCGCCTATACCGGTAAAGGCATCCAGGTCAATACACTAGGTAGCTATGAAGGCAGCATTACGATCAAGAGCAAATTCGCAGAAGGCATCCAGGTCTTTGACGGACAAGCTGGGGCCACTCTCGGAGGAAGCGTCACGATCAACGCGCTATACGATGCGAATGCCATCTCCTACGCGGGGCAGGCAGAGAGCATCAGCACCGCCATCTCCATGACCAGAGAGCTAGGCACGACAGGCGGCTCGACTATGCGAGGCATCTATCTGGAGAACCATGAGGACTACTCACAAATGAGCGAAGTCAAGGAGATATCCTCCAATATCACCATCACCAGTACGGGAGCCGTGCGCGGCATCGAGATAGATGACTACAGTAAATTTGGCACGATCTCTGGCGACATCACCATCAACGCGGGAGGCAGTGAAGCCTTTGGCATCATCTCCAACGGCACAGGCGGCGAGATCTCGAGCCACGTACGCGTCAGCAACACGGGGACTAGTAAATACCAAGTGTCAAACACAGCAGGCGTCTTAGCCAATTTAGGCTATGCTTTCACGCATGGAGGCGAGGTCTATGACTCGGCATCCCCCGCTATCTCGGGGAAGATCGAGGCGACGGGCATCTCCACGGCTGTCGGTGTCCATTTTACCTACAAGACAGACGAGCAGCTAGGATTCGATGATCCTGACGCTCCCGTGCCCGACTACCTCAACAAGAGCGGCCTCATCACAGGCTCCATCAGCGCGCACACGAGTGAGTCGACCTACCTCTTCGACGCAGCGGGCAACGTCATCACGGATCGCAGCAGCAAGCACTACAAATCTACCGTGGGTATCCGCGTCGCTGACAGTGGGACATGGCTCGGAAGCCTCGTCCCGCCCACCGAGGGCAATGACGCGGTGTTGAACTTTGGGCATGGAGTCACTGTGAGCGCGCTCGTCGGCGAGGGCGCGGAGCAGACGCTGGGTGATGCCATCCAATTCGACTCGCCCAATCTCACCCTGCACGCGGGGAAAGACGATGTCGTCACCCTCACGGGAGACATCACCAGTCTCGCCACAAAAGCGACGTATGAAGGTGGCGTCTCAGGGCTCGAGTCTCCGAACGATCATCCCCTCGTCGATATCTCGGCGCTACCCAAGCCAAAGCCGCCTGTCGAATGGTCATCTGACAGCGTCGCGACCCAGCAGGCGAGCAGCACACGTGCGGCGGCGGCCAGTGTCGACAGCATCGGTGCGCAAGAGGATGCGCTCATCTTTAGCCAGGGGAAGTACCACGTCAAATCTGACTATTGGTTTGTGAGTGAGGTCGCCGTCGGCTCCTACGCGATAGAAAGCACGAGCCAGATCACCCTGACGGGCTCGACGAAATTCGCCGATACGAATATGCTGAGCTTCCATGTGAACTCCACGAGCGACTACTCCAGCATCACGGTCTCCGCGACAGAGATGCTCACCATCAACGAGCTGGGTACGGTGAACGTCACGCTCGGAGCTGAGCTCATGGCGGCGGAGACATTCCGCCTGACGCTCATCGACGGCGATATGTTCGACACGGCGGGCAATACGCTGACGGTGAATCTATTTGACCTCATCACCGAGGGTACAGGAGGGCTCATCGACGATCTCGCCTCCATCTATGTCGAGTACGACGGCGTGCGCTACGATTACGAAGACGGCCCTGTCACCTTCACCTACACGGGCGAGGCGACAGACCTCGTCATCGGGCGCGAGATCATCCCAGAGCCCTCGACGGCGACACTCAGTCTCCTCGCGCTGGCAGGACTGCTCTCACGCCGCCGCCGAGGACAGCGTCAGATGGAGCGCGCATAATAGCGCAGCATCAGAGAGCTAGCACCGCTAGCTGTGACCCTCAGTGATGCGACGCATCGCTGAGGGTTCCCTTCAGAAGCTGCATCGTTGGTCACGCTCCTACGAGCGCGCCTGCGCCTCCCCCAGCAGTCGCTCCACGAGGGCAAAGATCTCCTGCGCCTGCTCGACTTGGATCAGGCCATTGAGCCTATTGCCATGATTGGAATCCGTCTCATCGTAGTCCTCCGCCGCCCCCCCGAGGACTTTCTCTGCCGCTGCGGCGAACTTGCCCAGCAGACCACGCCGCTCAATGAGGTAGATATTGCCCACGCCCCGATCGTAGAGAGCCAGATGACAGCGCGGTGCATCCGCCCAGAAGATCGAGCGCGGCTTCTTTCTGGGTTCGCAGATGATGGCGCGCTTGTTGGTAATAAAATAATCCACACGCTGCCTATGCCTCTTGCGGCGCAGCGGAGAGCTGACCCATCCGAGGAAGAGGAGTGTGAAGATCCCCCCCATCATCAGCAGTACCGCCAGCACCCATCCCTCAAGGCGCGCCCACGACTGCACCGTGACGCCCACACTCACCAGCGCACCAAGACCGAGGAGCAGCGAGCCCACGACATAGCTGGCCGTCAGCTCACGCGCCGCCGAGGCGACGGGGCTTGTCTGGTAGAGGATGGTCTCGGAGTCCGCGAGCAGTTGCTCGGTCATACGGCGGTGCTTCGCTCCATAGCGAGAGCGTCTCTCCTGCAGCTCCGAGTCCGCCCCTGCGGGCGCGAGCTCTGCCCCCTGCGGCGGCTGTGCCGCGTGCTGCTCCACAGGGGCATGCTCGCGCTTCTCCTCCACCTCCTCAAAGAAAAGAGTCAGAGAAAGCGCATGCATCCGCGTACACAGGACGAGAACAAAGAGCAGCACACAGCCCACATAGGCACTCGCAAACAAGCCCTGACTCAGCGGCAGCCCCAGCCAGGCTTGGAAGCCTCCCTGCGTGAGCGCGTTGACCCCATAGAGCAGGGCGAATACCCCATGCGGCAGCAGGAGCAGCGACACACTCGTGAGGCGATTGATCTTGTCCGTGACCCCCTCCGAGACATCCTTGCGCTTCCGCAGCCAGCTGAGCAGTGTTGCGACGATGGTCGGCAGGGCAAAGAGGAAGAACCAGAGCTCATTGAGCAGCCAGAAGAGGAGGACTTGGAAGATGAGGGCTTCTTTGGTATGCCCCTCACCGAGGATGCTGTAGCAGCCGACAAAGGCGAGCAAGCAGAGAGCGTAGGTGATGATGTATTTGATCATTTTTTTATGATGTTATTATTATTATTACTTTGGTTATGATAATGTAGCAAAATACAGTGAAAGCATTCTAGCAGAATCATCATATCAAACCTTCTTTTTGTTGGGTGAAAAATCTTATTTTTCATTCAACAAAAAGAAGTACATGCTTCTAACTTGATTAGGCCGTGGTTGCTGCATTAACTACGGCCAAAGTGTTAAGGCGTGAAAATAATCTCGTCATCAAGGGGATACGGATTGCAATGCCGCAGTGAAATCTGCTCCTCTCCCTGCTGCAAGTACAGCCAGTAAGGCCAGGGGGCATCAGCCGGCAGGAGGTGGAATCGCGCCGTCGCATCGCAGGGCAGCGCGCGCGAGGCATCCTGCGTCTGCTGCAAGATGAGCTTGCGCGGTCTCTCCCCCAGCTCTCGCGCGAGCAGCTCAAAGCGACGCCCGAGCTCGGGCTGGTAGTCATAGAGGGCGATACGGTCGAGCTGCTCCACGTAGAGCGTGTGGAGACCCTGCGGCATATCACGCTCCCAGAGCCGCGCCTCGCGGTACCACGCGAGGTAGGGGATGGCATCGAGGCGGGCGACATCATCATCCTGCAGGTTGAGCTCGGAGTCTGTGGCACCATGACTCCAGTAGCTCATCAGGTGCGAGGCGCGCTTGACATCGGGGTACCAGCGGCGGTAGCTCTCGGCATCCGTGATGAGATCGAGCAGCGTGCGCAGGCGCATGATGCCGTCGAGGCAGTACTGCGCGTAGGCATCAGGGATTTGTTGCTCCTGACCTTGCGGCGCATCAGGGATGGGGACAGGCGTGATCGTGCAGCGACTCCCTATCTGCTCCACGAGATCTGACAGCGCATGCTCGGGGGCATCGTCGGGGTAGATGAAGACGCGCATGCCCTGCTCCGAGATGGTGAAGCTGGAGAAATCATGCGCATTGATCGCAGGCATCTCGCAGCAGAGGTGCTTGCGATGCCACGACTCAGGGACGATGCCAATCGGCACGACCGAGTCCCGCCAGCAGTGATGGTGGGAGAAGTAGTCAAAGAGCACATGCATCGGCAGCACCCAGGTCTCAGGATCTTCCCCATGGATCTCACCGAGCCGCTCATGACTGCGCCAGAGGATGAGACGCTGGCTATCTCCGAGGGCAAACACATAGCTAGGCAGGCGCGGCGTGAGCGCGTAGAATGCCGCGTCATCCCACCTGCGGATGCCGCGGGTGTAGAATCCTACGTACTTGTAGCGCGTATCGAGTGTGCAGGGCTGGGGCATCGTTCTTTCTAGATCGTTCACAGCTCAGATTAGCACGCCTAGCTACTCATCGCAAGTAAAAAGGAAGCGAGAGGCGAGAGGAGAAAGGCTAGAGGGGAGAGGCGAGCCCCTCTCCCTGCCCTAGCGCGCGGCACGCTAGAGCGCGCCTTGATCGATGCGCTTGAGCCCCTGCTCGGCTAGCTTGCGCGCCTTCTCATAGCGCGGATCTAGCGTCTCGAGACACTTCAGGTACCACGCGCGCGCCTGTGCTGTGTCGACGGGCACGCCCTTGCCCAGCTCGTAGCAGGAGCCTAGATTCTTCATCGCGTAGCCGCTGCCACGCATCGCTGCGCGGGTGTACCATTTCAGAGCCAGCGCGTAGGGAGGATTCTCACCCACGGTCTGCTCATAGAGAGAGCCGAGATTGTTCTGCGCATCGGGATCACCCTGCGCCGCGGCCTGTCGGTAGAGTCGGAAGGCTCTCGGGTAGTCCTTGTCCCTATCCGCCTGCATCGCCTCACTCAGACAGACATAGAGATCCGTGCGCGCAGGCGCCATGCGGATACGCTCCTCATCCAGATTGTCCTCGACCATATAGGCCATCACATCCTTGGCATGCTCCACCTGCTGCCTATGCGCCGCTAGCAGCCCCTCGTAGCGATCCATCTCCTGACCGTGATAGATCAGCACGCCGCCCAGCCCCAGCAGAGCCAAGGTGGAGATCCCCAGACCTAGCCACGTGAGTCGAGAGGTCTTGTAGATATACTGCGGGCCGGTTGGGTTGAGATAGCCTCCCTGCACCACGACGCGCCATTCACGCGCCGACTGCCAGCGCTTGCCTGCGTCCACCGCCATCGCATGGTCAATGCTCTCCCTGAGTATCAAAGTGTAGTGCGATAGCTCCTCGCGCCCTAGGAGAGGCTTCACCGGATCTTGCGCCACCTGGATGCGATCAATACTGCGCGCGGGGCGCTCACCTGTCACCAGCGTATACATCGTGCAGCCCAGCGCGTAGAGATCACTCCATGCGCCCACCTCACTCTGGCTCTTGAGCTGCTCGATGGGCGTGTAGCCGATGGACTCGATCACATGCTCCGTCTGATCGGTGTAGGCGCGCCGCGCCATGCCAAAATCAATGATGGTGGGCTCGAGGCGCGCATTCACCAGAATATTCTCCGGCTTGATATCGCCATGCAGCGCGCCCTTGGCATGCAGGTACTCGAGAGCCCCGAGTAGGGAGTCGAGCAGCGAGCGCAGCTCCTCCTCCGTCCACTGATGCGAGCTGTGGCGCAGCTCCGATGCCTCCGAGAGAGGCACGCCCTCGATGTAGTCCATCACATAGTAGGCCGTCCCATTCGCGGTGAATGTACGGTGTAGCTTCACGAGCTGCGCCTGATCCAGCGTCTGGAGCATCTGCGCCTCTTCGAGGAAATTCTCCTGCATCCAGCCTATATCCTCACTGTCCTCCTGAGGCAGCACCTGCATCCTGTCCGCACCGCGAAAGACATAGTTATTCGGGAAATGCTCGCGTATCGCGACCTGTCTTTCCTCCTGTGTATCATAGGCGAGGTAGGTGATGCCAAAAATCCCCTGCCCCAAGACGCGCTCAATGCGGTAGTGCTCCAGCATGCTGCCCTGCGGCAGGCTCATCGTGTAGGTCATACTCTGTGTGTATTTTCTATAGCCCTATGGTTGCGCGCCCGCTCAGGATGAGCAGATGCGCCCTAGTATGAGGACTTTTTACAACTTATATACAAATATCGCCGCCCTGTCAAGCATCGAACAAAAGAGGCGAGCAGAGCTCATCACTGCGACCGCTCAAGGCGCCGCACTCTCGGGGCTAGGCAGTCCAAAGATGCTGGGGTCGTAGAGCGCGTCGCTCTGGGCCTCGTAGTCGATGGTGCTCTTTTGCACGTTTGGCGTCGTCTGCTTTTGGAGCTGCTTGAGGCTTGATTTATAGACATTGCGCTCCTCGCGTAGCTGCTCAATGGTAGCGTCTTGCTCGTCGATGCGCTGCTCGGCGGAGGCGAGTAGCGCGTTGCTCTGCTGATGCTGTGTGGACATGGCTGTGAGATCGCTCTGGAGCTGCTCATAATCGCGTCTCAACTGGGTGAGCTGCCCGTGAGTGAGGCTCAGCTCTGCCTCCAGAGCTCGCTGATGCGACTCGAGCTGCTGGCGTCGGAGGAGTTCTTGTTCATGCGTCACATGGAGCTGATGGATGTAGTAGAGGGAGCTACTCGCCGTGACGACGAGAGCGATCCATGGGATGAGGCGCAGGGAGAGATGGGGTACTGAGGATATACTCATCGGTGGGGGGCTTTTTCTTCCTCTATCTTATACAGCAGCGAGCCCAATCTGTCAAGGCGCAGAACTAACCATTGAATTCCCGTGCCAACTCCTGTACACTCTCAAGGGGGCTTCTCTTCTCGTCATTCTAAATAAGAAAATTCAGAAAATCGCTTCACGAGGCAGCTTTTGAGTGCTTTTAGGCTGGATTTTCCCCGAATTTTCGTCTCAGAGGACACTCTGAGCCATCAATTCGTGAAAAATCCAACTCTAAAATCATCTCAAAATCTTACCTCGCGAGAAATTAGAAGCCCCCTCAA
>CAYJID010000030.1:0-15543 GCA_964370135.1 uncultured Akkermansia sp.
AACTCTAAAATCATCTCAAAATCTTACCTCGCGAGAAATTAGAAGCCCCCTTAAAGAAACTGTTTTTTATGATAGATTATAGTGAACAATAAGTAGAGAACACGAATATGAGACGTGATTTGCTGAATCATACGCGCATATGTTGGTGAAGTCAACCCAACATATTTGTTTTTATTTGAGAGGGGCAGGGTTTGCTTTCATACCTTGCGCATCAAAGCCGCGCTTGCGCAACTCGTCAATGAGCTCTTGCTCGCTCCAGAATCGCTGTTTTTGCAAGCTCTCGCCTAGTTGACGTGAGTGCTCTACTGCGCCTTGGGTATTGAGATGCTGGGCGGTATCAGCTAGCAGAGCTGTCGAGGTGATCACTCCCACGAGGGGATCATGGATGACGGGGAGACCTAGGCGTGTCAATTGTAGGGCGAGCCAGAGTGTATGGGCTCGGAATGACTCGTGAGCATACTGGCGCGGGATCATTGCGATGACCTGGACGTTCTGCGCTTTTGCCATCTCTTGGATGCGCTTGTAGCTCTGTGTGGCGGCAGCTGCGAGGTCGTATTTGCTGAGAGATGGAGCGGTCTCTGATGTGTAGGCTGTCGGGTGCCAAGAGACAGTTGTAATGACATCCATGCGCCCTGAGGGGAGGATTCGTGACTCTGTGTCGTAGGCGAAGAGCTCATCCTTGGGGCGAGTGAGTCTCTTGGTGATATAGCTCGCCAGCTCGCGGGAGTTGCCGAGGAAGGGGGCGAGGTAAGTTTCGCTCGTCCAATTGATGAGTGGCGTTTGGTAGAAGCCGCGCGGATCTTGATGAAAGAGCATACGTACGCCCATCAGCTCGGTTGTAACGGCCTTCTTACCAATGAGTAGTCCTGGCTCGATGTTGAGGATGAGCGTATCGTTAGCCCGAAGGTGTTTGCGCGTGAGCGCAACATTGGCATCCAGCCCATACCCAGCTCCCATAGCGGCGTTAACGAGGGGGATCTGGTATTCGTCGAGTAGGATTTGGGGGTCAATACCCGCGCGTCCTGAGGAACCTCCCGCGAGGACGTAGACGTGAGGGTGATGCGGACGTAGCTTTTGCTCCCAAGCTACGCTTGTCTTCGCGAGTTTTTCAAAAAAGTTAAAATCGGGGTTGAGGTAGAGGACAAAGCATACATTTGTCCCTATACCGAGGCCGAGGGCGATGAGACAGAGGATGAGGAGTCGCTTGAGCATGGCTTAAAAGGCGAAGTAGATGAATTGGTTCATCGCGCTGGATTGGTAGACCACGAGCAGGTAGACCATGACGGCGCAAGAAAGGGGGTGGGTGAGCAGCGCATAGGGACTGCTTGTCTTTCTAAGTGAGAAGTACTCTCCCAATATCACGATAAAGCTCAGTAGGATGGCGATCAGTGATGTTGATGTGTAGATGCCAAATCGTCTCGTGGTGAGGTGAGTAAAGCCGAGCGTGAGATCGTAGCTCTCCGCTGTAAAAAGAATGCCTAAGAAGCGCATGAGCTGATCCCATGAGCTGACGTAGAAAAACATCCAAACGAAGACCATGTAGCACATGGTGAGCATGATACCGAGACCAGACCACATGCGTAGTCCGAGCTTTTTGTAAAAGCGGTGCGCGAGGATGGCGACACCAGCGAGCAGCCCCCAGATGATGAAGTTCCAGTTCGCACCATGCCAGAGTCCCGAGATGCCAAAAACGATGAGCGTGTTGATGAACCAGAAGCGCGTGCGGTTGCCACCCAGCGGGATGTAGATGTAGTCGCGAAACCAGTTCGTGAGCGATACATGCCAGCGTCGCCAGAACTCGGAGATATTCGGCGCGGTGTAGGGGCTCAGGAAGTTCATCGTCAGCTTGATACCCAGCACATGGGCGACACCGTAGGCGGTGAGACCATAGCCGCAGAAATCAAAGTAGATGCGCAGGCTAAAGCAGAGATTGCTATACCAGATAAACCATGCCGAGTTGCCTTTGTATTCAGGCAGAGCACTCAGAGCGAGGTTGTCACCGAGCACCATCTTGAAGAAGAGCCCCACGATGATGTAGCGCAGCCCCAGCTGTATCCTGTCCTCTGTGAAGCGTATGTCGAGATTCTCGAGCTGGGGGAGCAGCTGCTCGCGTCGCTCAATGGGACCGGCGACAATCTGGGGGAAGAATGCGCCGAAGTTCATGTAGTCAAGGAATTTGGGCATAGGCAGATTGCGCTGCAGCGTGTCGACGCAAAAACTCGCGAGCTGAAAGCTATAAAAGGAGATCCCTACAGGGATGATGAGGTCGCGCAGCGTGTCCCACTGCTGTCCCAGCAGTGCGTGGCCAAAAAAGTAGGCGTACTTGTAGTAGAGCAGGGGCGTGAGCAGGAGAGGGATGAGCGCGACGAGAATGAGTCGACGCGCGCGCGCGCCATGACGTAGCGCGTAGCGGCAGCCGCCATAGCAGATGAGCATGACGGTGAGAAAGATGAGCAGCGTCTGCCAGCTCGCCATGCCCAGCAGCGTGAGGCTGATGGTGAGGATGGCGAGCTTCTGAAAGATCTGGCGGGGGGAGGCGCGATGCTCTGGTAGCTTGCTCATTAGCCAGATGAGCAGAGGACTCAGCGTGATGAGTAGCCCCTTGCGCGCGTGCTTGTCATGACTCAGGATGTAGCGGCAGGCGATCTCTGAGAGCAGGATGATGAGCAGGAAGAGCGCGAGTATTTCCCAGCTCGTGAGGATGAGCAGCGCAAGCGCACAGAGAAGCACCGCTACCTTGATGAGAAGCGTGTGCGGGAGGGGCGTGTGGTCCAGAAGCTTGGAGACTCCCCAGAACAGGAACAAGAAGGGCAGCAGCACCGCCCAGAAGAGGGGGTTGGTAAAATCCATAAAGTGGTGTCAATGAGGTGTATCCTGTAAGAGTACCCGAGCAGCCCGAATGTAAGGGCGAGCTGCTCGGCTAGGGGGGGGAAAAGAATTAAACGTTGAATCGGAACTCGACCACGTCGCCATCCTGGACGACGTATTCTTTGCCCTCGATGCGCAGCTTCGCCTGCTCCTTGGCCTTCACCATGGAGCCGCAGGCGATGAGGTCTTCGTAGGCGACGACCTGTGCCGCGATGAAGCCGCGCTCAAAGTCGGTGTGGATGACGCCCGCGGCCTGCGGTGCCTTTGCCCCTGCGGGGATAGTCCAGGCGCGTGTCTCCTTCACCCCTGTGGTGATGTAGGTGCGCAGTCCCAGCAGGCTGTAGACGGAGCGGATGAGCTCGCTGACGCCCGAGTCCTCGACTCCGAGGTCGTTGAGGAAGAGCTTCGCGTCGTCTTCGGGGAGCTCGGAGAGCTCTTCTTCGATGCGGGCTGAGATGACGACGGCCTCGGCGTCGTGGTGGTCGGCGACGTAGCGGCGCACAGCGGAGACGTAGGGGTGGGCGTCGGGGTCATTGATGGCGGCGGCGAGCTCGCCTTCGCTCACGTTGCAGGCAAAGATGCTCTTCTTGTCCGAGAGCAGGAAGAAGCTCTTCATCAGGCGGCGTTCATCGTCGCTGAGATCCATCGTGAGGGCAGGCTTGCCGTCGTTGAGATGGGGCAGTAGCTTCTCGATGAGCTCGACTTCCTTGCGGGCTTCTTTGGCCTCCTGATCCTGACCGCGTGATTTCTTCATGCGGCTGTCGCGACGCTTCTCCATGGAGGCGAGGTCGGCGAGGATGAGCTCGGCGTTGATGATTTCAATGTCGCGGATGGGGTCGACGGAGCCTAGCTCGTGGATGATGTCGTCGTTCTCAAAGCAGCGTACGACCTGCACGATGGCGTCGGTCTCGCGGATATTGGAGAGGAACTTGTTGCCCAGTCCTGCTCCCTCGGCCGCTCCCTGCACGAGCCCCGCGATGTCGACGAACTCGATGGCGGCGGGGACGAGCTTTTGCGTCTTGGTCATCTCACCGAGGATGGCGAGACGTGCATCGGGCACCTCGACGACGCCGACATTGGGGTCGATGGTGCAGAAGGGGTAGTTGGCTGCCTCGGCTTTGCGTGAGCGCGTGACAGCGTTGAAAAGAGTTGATTTACCTACATTGGGGAGACCTACAATACCTGCTTGTAACATAACGGCTGGATTATAGCCCATGTATCGGGCTTACGAAAGCCTAAAGTAGCCTTGTTTCTCGTCTTTTTTGTTCACTGTCCGAAGATAGAGCTAGATCACGATTGTTAAGAATATTGCGTATCTAGAGCGTGGCTGCTTGTATGTGTACAAACTTTGTCATGCAGGGGGCTGCTCGTCGTGCGCGTCTGGCAGCGCTGCTGCTTCTGGCTCGATGGGGGCAGGGGGCAGTTTCCCCTGCTCGCGGAGGTCGGCGACGAGCTCTTCGACGGACTCCATGCGCAGCAGCTCGCTGCTGAGGCGCAGTGGCTTTGCGGCGTCATCCGCGAGAGTGCCGATGACGCTCAGTGAGAGCTGCGAGTTGTGCTCCTTGCGCTGGAGCTCGAGATGGGTGATCTCTGACCAGTCGTAGTGCTTCTTGGTGAGCAGGCAGCGCGTGATGCCGCTCTCGTCGACGACGTAGTGGAGCAGGTAGTAATAGCCCCCCCAGAGCACGGTGACCACGCTGGCAGCAATGGATCCGTAGAATTGGAGCGCATTGATGTCGGGGCGCTGGAGTGTGTAGGCGCAGGCGAGCATGATGAGCACGCTGAGCCCGAGGTTGAGATTCCTATTGTGACAGCGCAGGATGTGGAGATTCATGCAGAGGGGGGAGGGAGGTGCTTAGACTCAGAGGAGCTTAGAGATTGTCCGTATAGTCGTTGTTGGGGATGGGGCGGTACTTCACATCAATGGGGTCGACCTCACCGCCGCGGGAGAAGTCCTCGACATTGCGCGTGATGTAGACGGGCATGCCTGTCTGGGAGTATTGGAAGAACTTTTTGGCAATGGCATTGGGCGTACGGATACAGCCATGCGAGAGACGCTTGCCAGGCACGACGCGTCCCGTGTGGATGCCGACGCCATCCCATGTGAGGCGGTGCCAGTAGGGCATGGAGGCACCAGCGAACGTCGCACCCTCGGGCACGCCTGTCTTCTTATCCGCGTTGCTGTTGATGACTTTGCCAGACGAGGAGACAAAGCGCCCGTAGCGGCTGGAGTAGTGTTTTTCCTTTTTCTCCAGCACGCGGAAGACGCCCGTGGGGGTGAGGTGTCCGTTCGCCCCAGTTGAAACGGGCCAGTCCATGGCGACTTGCTCATTCACGTAGAGGCGCGCGCGCTGTTGGGGGAGGCAGATGATGAGCGTGGAGTTGTTCTTCGTGAGCTGGGGCAGGAGGCTGTCATCGCTCCAGGTGCGGCTGGTATTGGGGTAGCCAGCCTGCGCGGCAAAGTGGGCGTGTGAGCCAGGGGAGTGTGGGTTCTGAGCCTCAGGGGCGGGTGCCTCGGTCTCGCCATGAGGGGGCATCTCGCCTGCACCTTGTCCACCGGGGATGGGATGGGCACCGTGGCGCTGCGGTGGCAGGGGCATAAGGCAGCTGCTGAGCAGCGTGAGCGAGCCTGTCAGGAGGAGGAGGCGGGAGGCTCTCTGAAGAGGGGTGGAGATCATGGTCTGTAGGCGGGATGGGGATGTTAGGAGTACAAAAACTCCCCCGTGCATGCAGGGGGGAGTTCATGAGTATGAATGTGTCGATTCGAGTTATTATGTTGATCGCGCAGTCTTATTTATTGGGGATGCGGATCTTTTGCCCGATGCTGAGGCGGCGCGCACCCGCAGCACTGATGCCATTGAGCTTGAGGATAGAGCTGGAGCTCACTCCGTAGCGGGCGGCGATGCCTGAGATTGTGTCACCAGAGCGTATGGTGTAGCTGCGTGCCGAGCTGCGGCTCGAGGAGCTGCTCTTGCTGCTGCTACTACCTCCGCGCTTCGTCGCCTTGATGTGGCGCATGGCCTTGGGGGTGTAGGGTACCTTGATGGTCTGACCTGCGTAGATGGTGCTGCCCTTGATGCCTGAGGCGCGGCGGATAGCCGAGACGGTTGTACCGCAGCGCTGGGCGATGACCGAGAGGTTGTCACCACTGCGTACCTTGTAGACGAGGATGCTAGGCTTGGTGATCTTGGGCGCCTTCTTGGTGCGAGGCTTGGGCTTCTTGGTTACCTTGGGCTTCTTCTTAGTTACCTTCGGCTTGTACTCGGTGACGGTCGCGCCGGGTGTGACGGGATCGGGAGCGGTGAGGCCTGTGACGGGGTCGAGAGGTGCGGGATCCGCGATGGGGGCGTCCTTGACGATGACGGGCTGATCCTGCTGAGAGCTCGTAGCACTAGCACCTGTCGTAGGGACAGTCTCGCCTGGCTCGGGGATGGCAAAGCTGTTGCGATCGTAGGTGGGGGTATTCGCATGTGCGGGGACGTTGGCAATGCTCTCTCCGCCGTCTACCCAGGGTGGGATCATGTCTTCCTCAAGGGTGATTTCGCTACGAGGTGTAGCTTTCAGATCGCCGTAAAAGTTCTCATCCTTCGGGGACGAGCAGGAACTCAGAGCCACTAACACGCTGGCACCGATGCTGAGTTGAAGTATTTTGCGTTTCATACGAGACGATTTTACTGTTTTTTTTCGATAGAGCAAGAATAAAGATGTAGAGAACTCTATTTTTTTTCTTCTAACTTCATTCGTTATCAGGGTGATTGTGTATGACATACTCTGTGATGTATGTGTTTTGAGGCGAGGTGTGTGTGTTTTGATAGCTGTGGTTTTTTTTGTTTTTCTTGGTTGAAATGCTTAATAATTAGCTGTTATACGATTTTAGTGATCAAAAAGATGCGCCGTATTGGCGTGCGTATCGCTGCGGGTGAACTTTTTTTGTGTGTTTCTTAACTATTCTTTTTGAGTTTCTTGTGAATAAAATGGGTATTGGTGAAGTATTTTTTTTGATCTAATGTCGTCATTTTTCTTGCTTTTTCTCTGAAATTAAGTAAACTCTGCCTAAGCCCACTTCCTACAATTGGTCGCTGGGCATCTTATAACATTATACAATTAAGAATATTACTATGAAGACTATCGCTATCTTTGCTTTCGCAGCAGCAGCACTTGTTTCTTGCCAGCAGCAGCAGCAGCAGCAGCAGGAGCCCGCTCCTCAACAGCCTGTTACTCCTCCTGCAGTCACAGTAACCAAGTAATTTAGCGGGGCATCTTTTTAGATGCACCTTCCAAATTCTATGAGCACTCTGCGATTCGTAGGGTGCTTTTTCGTGTCTAGATATCTCGTGTCGGGATGTCTAGAGGATCTCCAAGTTTTGTCGACGGGGGACGAGAGCTACGATTGATATTGCTCTCTCGCGTTGTTCTCTTCAGTCAAACATGTCCCATGCCTCCAGCATCTCGCTGGGGAGGCTGGTGAGGAAGCGCGAGGGGGGGCAGAATTGCGCATCATAGCCTCCGCTATAGCGTGGGTAGAGTAGATAGAGCTGGTCCTCGGCTCGCGTAACGGCGACGTAAAAGAGGCGCGTCTCCTCCTCCAATCCGTTCTGATCGCCGCGCTCGAGTATCTTGCGATGGGGGAAGAGTCCATCGGAGAGCGAGAGGACAAAGACGACTTTCCACTCCAGCCCCTTCGCCTGATGAATGGTGCTCAGCGTCACGCAGTCCTCATCATCGGCACTGCCGTCCTCTGCCTGCGTATCCAGCTGGCTGAGTAGCGTGATCTCGGCGAGGAAGTCATCGAGGCTGTCCGCGGCGGGTGCTGCCTGTGCGATCTGTCCGAGGTCGTCGAGCCTGTCGTCGGCATTCTCATAGGTGGCTCTGAGGTAGGGTAGCAGGTAGGCGGTGAGCTGGGCGATGAGCTCGCTGGCGTCGAGCTGCGACTTGATCTCGCCTGTCTCGGGCGACGTGCTCTCCGAGCTCTCGGGGCTCTCCAATCTGTCCATCATCTGGAGAAACTCGCTCCAGTGCGGGCGTAGTCCAGCGGTGATGCCTGTGAGCGCGCCCATGGTGGCGGTGAAGGCACCGCGTAGGCTCTTGATATCGCCGTCGCGCAGCTGCTGGAGCCAGCGCTGCTGAATCTTCTGCGCGGTGATGGCGCCGACGCGGGGGAACATGGCGAGGATGCGCAGTAGCGCGACCTCATCATAGGGATTGCCCAGCAGTCGCATGAAGGCGACGAGGTCTTTGACATGTGCCTGCTCAAAGAAGCGTAGCCCGCTGGTGATGCGGAAGGGGAGTCGCTGGCGCGTGAGCTCCATCTGTAGATCCATGCTGTGGAAGTGCGCGCGGTAGAGGATGGCGATCTCGCGCCCCTTGATCTCGCCCTCTCCGATGATCTCGTCAATGCGGCGCGCGACGAAGGCGGCCTCCATCTTCTTGTCAGGCACAGGGACGACGGCGGGGAGGAAGCCCTCGGAGGGGCGGTGTGAGCGCAGCTCCTTCGCGTATTGGCGCGTGTTGAGCGCGATGGCGGCGTTGGAGATCTCGAGGATGTCGGGTGAGCTGCGGTAGTTCGTCTCGATCTTGTAGAGCTCGGCGTCGGGGTATTCTTCTTCGAATCGGAAGATATGCTCGACGTCGGCTCCGCGCCACGAGTAGATGCTCTGCGCGTCGTCGCCGACGACCATGAGGCTGCTCTGGCTCCCTCCTGCGAGCAGGCGGATGAGGCGCGACTGGGGGAGATTGGTATCCTGATACTCGTCGACGAGGATGTGGGAGAACTGCTGCTGGTACTGCTCGCGCACATCGCTATGCTGCTCGAGTAGCTCGACGGCCTGGAGGAGTAGGTCGTCAAAGTCCATGGACTGCGCCTCGCGCTTGCGGCTGGCGTAGGTGGTGTAGATCAGCTCGAGCTCCTCGATGTAGTCGGTGAGGTGGGGGTACTCGTCGTAGAGGACGTCTTGCCAGCTGCGGCCGGTGTTCGCCGCGAGGCTGTGGAGTCCGATGAGGACGGCGGCCTTGGGGAAGAGTTTTTTCTTCTTCGTGTCTGCGCTGCCCTTGGGCGCATGTTGCTTGGCTATAGACTTCATCAGCGCGCTCTGGTCGTCGCCATCGAGGATGCTAAAGCCTGATTCATAGCCGAGCCGCGCGGCATGGCGGCGCAAGATGCGGTTGGCAATGGAGTGGAAGGTGCCCCCCCAGACGCTGCGCGCCTCCTGCCCCGCGAGCTCGGAGACGCGGGTGAGCATCTCTTTGGCGGCTTTGTTCGTGAAGGTGAGCAGCAGGATGCGCCACGGACGCACGCCCGCATCCATGAGCCACGAGACGCGGTAGGTGAGCGTGCGTGTCTTGCCACTGCCCGCGCCCGCGATGACGAGCGCGTGGCGCGCCTGGGTGCTGACGGCCGCGTACTGCTCCTCATTGAGCTCCGCGGCGTAGTCGCAGCTCGGGTGGAGGGGGGTGAGGGGGGCGCGTAGAGACGCGGGGGTAGGGGAGGCGAGTGCCTCCCAGTCGGGGTGTGAGCGTGGCTGACTCATCGCAGGTGCTAATTTAGAAAATTATTGGAAGTCGAGGTAGATCTCGGCGCGGCGATTCTCGGAGCGGATGGCCTCGATCTGCTGCTCATCGAGTCTCTCGGTGCTGTAGTTGCGGCGGGGCTGCGACTTGCCGAGTCCCTTCATGGTGATCTGTCCAGGCGAGACGCCGAAGTCGATGAGTGCCTTCATGACGGCGGAGGCGCGCTTGAGCGAGAGCTCCTTGTTGTAGCGCTCCGAGCCTACGTCGTCGGTGTGTCCTGAGATGTCGAGCTTGCGCTGGCTCTCCTTGAGCAGGTCGGCGACGATCTGTAGCTGACGCAGGGAGCGGGGGGTGAGCTGGGAGTCGTCAAAGGCGAAGAAGAGGACGAGCGAGTCGCCTCCCTGGGGGATCTTCACGATGGGGAAGAAGCGGCCACCCTCGGCACCCGCGCTCTCTTCGTAGTTCGTCAGTAGGGAGTCGAGCGAGACGCCGTCTATCTTCCAGCTCTTGTCCTGCTGCTGGGCGAGCTCGATGCCGACGTAGACGGTCAGGGGACCTTGGCTGCCCTTGAGGTAGACGAGGTAGCCAGCGCGGTCGAGGTTCTCAAAGCTGGCGCGGATGGGCGCGCGCTCGCGCAGGCGGTAGCCGCCCTCGGCGAAGACCATGCAGAGTCCCGCGACGGTGGCGTCAGAGACGCCCTTGCCGGTGACGAGCTGGCGCGCGGCGAGCATATTGCCGCTGCTGACGGCGCGGATGAACTGCTCGACCGTGTGGATGGAGAGCTCGGGGGTGTCGCCCTCGAGCTTTCCCTTCTCCCCGCGATTCACCGCGAGGATGCTCCATGCCTGTGAGGGATCAGAGGGGGTGACGGGGGCGAGCATGTCGAGGTAGAGCTGCTCACCCGAGTCGCTCTCGAGCTTGTAGCGGCTGACATTGCGCTCGCCATGGATGTGTGTGCCGACGGGGATGAGCTTGAGCTGCTGGGGCTCGTAGTTCGCATCGACGCTGCGGTAGAAGGTGAGCAGCGCGTCTGCCTGCTGCTGGGAGAGTAGTCCCTGCTGCACATATTGGGCGAGCACGTCTTGCTTGTCCTTGCGCGATGCGAGGCGCAGCAGGGAGTCGGCGAGTGCGTGGTCGCCCGTGCGTCCCTTGACATTGGGGAGTTTGAACTCGGGGAGTTTTTCTTCGGCTCCAAGCTTGTTGAGCCCCTCATCGTCATCTGGCAAGGAGGGTGGGGTCGGCAGGGCAGACTCGTCTGCTGCGCTCTGGGTATCGGTGGGGGCAGCGGGACCGGTGGGCTGAGGCTGCTGCTGATCCGTGGGCTGGGGGGCTGGGGCTGCCCCTGCTCCTGTGCCTGACTCTGTGGTCGTCGTGACGCTAGCGGTGTCCGCGGCGGGCTGCTGCGTGTCATCAGAGGAGAGCTGTCGATAGAGGACGTAGCCGCCAGTGGCAGCAATGGCGAGAATGAGCGTGTAGGATATCCAATGCGTTTTCATGATTCGGGGCTGAGGAAGTGTTGAGGATTGACAGGGATGCTCCCCTCGGGAAGGGCGGGAGTCGCCATGGGCGGGGAGGATGGTGCTTCTTGGGAAAAGAGGCGGCGCAGCTCTCGGAAGCGGTCGGGATGCGCGGGGGCGGGGTAGTCTCGCATCAGCGATGCCGGGTCGAGGCGATTCATCGTGCCTGCGGGATGGTAGGCGCGCTGAGCTGCCTCGATGGCGCGTGACTCGATGCACTCGTAGTGCAGGTGCGCGAGGTAGGCTCCCTCGGCGGTGCCTATCGTGCCGAGGGGCTCGCCGCGTCCGAGGAGCGAGCCAGCGCGTGCGATGGCAGAGTCGAGGTGGGAGTAGAGGGTCTGGATGATGCGCCCGTCGGGGAGACGGTGGGCGAGGATGACGGTGCGCCCCCAGCCAGCGGACGGGATGCCGCTGTAGACGACGAGACCGCGAGCCGCGGCGTAGACGGGGAGCTGGAGGTCGCTGTTGGCTCCTCCTATGCCGTTGTGATCCTGCCCGCTATGGGCTCCTCCTCGCTTGGCATTCGGCGCGCCAAAGGGCTGCGCGTCGTAGGTGAAGGCGGCATGGGGGGGCGCGACGGGGGCTTGGAAGCCGTCAACGGTGGGGGCACTGACGAGCTGCTGGGCGCTGAGGCGCAGCAGAGAGGGGGGGAGTATTTTGCTGACTGGCGGCTCCGCGCCTTGTGCTGCTGCTTGAGCCGAGGCGTCGACGCTGCTGTCGTATTGGAGCCAGAGTAGCGTCGCTAGCCCGATGCCGCCACCGAGCAAGAGGAGGTAGAAAACTGCCCTCAGTTTGGGGCTTGTGGAGGAGCGCATCACGTGTATGATTATAGCATGTAGAAAAAGGAAGACAAGGCGTTTTTCGCTCTCCTCCTCGTAGGGAGCACCGCTGTCCAGAATGGCGGGGTGGTGGAGAACGCTTTAATCCTCTTGCACGAGCTGCACATAGCGCAGCACGCCTGCCTCGATGCCATCGAGGAGCTTCTCTTGGTACGCGCGCTCCATCAGCTGCGCATGCTCCTGATGATTGCTCAGGTAGCCTAGGTAAATCGTGCAGGAGGGATGCCTGATGGAGCTCAGGTAGCTGTAATAGCTCCCGCGTAGCCCCGCATCATGCGCCTTGGTGCTGTAGAGTAGATGCGCCTGCATGGTCATCCCCAGCAGCGCACTCTGTCGGGCGAGCGTCTGCTGGGCGGCTGTCATCTGCCTCCCTGCATGTGCACGTGAGGTGTAGCTCTCGATGCCGCGCCGTGTGCTGTAGCCTTGGTTGAGGCGTAGGTTGAGAAAGATCGCGTTGGACGGTGCATTGGCGAGGTTCACGCGCGCCTGCTCCGAGAGATGGGTGTCTCTCTGTCGTGTGAGGATGCAGTAGAATCCATGCTTCATGAGTCGCTCTTGGAGACGCTTCGCGAGATCCAGTGTGTAGCTGGCCTCTGTCTTTGCCGTGCCGTCGATGGGTAGTCCTCGATCACTGCCCCCATGCGCGGGGTCGATGATGATGGTCTGGATGGGCTGCGCGCCCGCGATGTAATCCGCGCGCAGGATGGGGTCGAGCAGGATGAAGCAGTCAGCCTTGGAGATCATCCACTGGTGCTCCTCCTGATAGATCAGGGGGTGGATGAGCTCGATGAGATGTCCCTGGAGAAAGACGGATTGTGCATTCTTCCCCAGTGACAGCCATGCCGTGTGGTGGTGGAAGTTCTGCTGCGTGCCTCGCAGAGCCCTGTCGGCAGCTGGTGAGGAGCTCAGATGATAAAAACGACAAAAGCTCTCCCATGTGATATAAGCAACCCCATCCACATCCACCTCAGGCCATGGCTGTGTCGTCGTGGGGGCAGAGGCAGAGGGGGGCGTGCTGGGGGGAGCGGATGTGCTGGAAGGGGAGGGCGCAGTCTGTGCGAGCGTGACGCTGGAGCAGAGCAGCATGAGCAGCCCCTTGACCGCGCGAGAAGAGAGAAAAGGAGTCACGGGTGACAAAAAAGGGAGTGATAAAAGGGCGGGATTTAGTAGCGTCGATTCCTATTCGTCTGGCGTAGCTTGCTCGCGCCGACGATCTGACCGTAGGCGACAATGCCCTGAGCGATGGCGGTGGCGAGGCGGGCTTGGTAATCACTCGAGGCGATGCGTCGCCCCTCGCGGGGATTGGACACAAAGCCGCCTTCAAAGAGCACCGCTGGGCGGCGAATCGAGCAGAGCACCGAGAAGCGCGCGCGCTGAATCCCGCGATCCACGGCACCCGATGCCTTGATCGTGCGGCTGTGGATGGCGGTGGCGAGTGCCACATTCTCACTATCCTGATTGTTGCCCTGGAGATGCACATTGCGGCGCGAGCGGGCGAAGGGCGAGGTCGTGCCCTGTGGCGCGAGGGTGAAGGTCTCAATCCCCTCTGCCTGCGAGCGTCCCGAGTTGTGATGGATGCTCACAAAGATCGAATTCGGCGTCCTATTGGCGATATCCACGCGCTGCTGCAGCGTGAGGAAGTGGTCGCTATCGCGCGTCATGACCACCTTGTAGCCCCAGCCCGTGAGCAGATCGCGGATGCGGCGTGCGAGCTGGAGATTGCAGGTCTTCTCCACCGCGTAGGCGCTCACGGCTCCTCCATCATGCCCGCCATGCCCTGGGTCGAGGACGACCGTGGTGATGTGGCTCGCCTGCTTGGAGAAGTTCGGCCGCAGCACGGGGTCGACGAGCTTCTGCACATCGACCACAGAGATGAGAGCCTGCCCTCCCTGCGAGCTGATGGGGTGGGAGAGTACGTAGCGGAAGTTGTTCACATAGAAGTCTGAGCGTCCCGTGCGGTAGGAGATGGCGCGATTCGCCGCACCATAGGTCGTGTAGCCCTTGCGCCCGTAGTGCGAGACGTGACGGAAATTATAGAAATTCATCAAATCCTGCACGCGGATGTATTCCTCTCCGCGGACGGTGTAGCGTTTCCAATCTCGGGGATTGGTCTTGACGCCTCCTTTGGAGACGAGGTTGCTGCTGCGGCTCTGTGCATGGGCACTCTCAGCTATCCAGCAGAAGCAGAGCAATAGTAAGGCGCATGTAGTGAATATTCTTTTCATGAATAAGTCAGACAAGGGTAACATACAAACCCTACCTCCATCAAGCCAAAAGTCCTAAGCATGACGAGATGCTTGCGGTTAGGATTCGTTTTGCTGCCATTATCCCCTCTCATGCAAACGCGGTTTTGCTTGCATCCGCGTGGTCTATCCCCTAGAATGGCTGCCATGAAGATTGCTGTCATCGGAAAAGGCGGCCGCGAGCACGCGCTCGTGGAGACACTCGCAGCTAGCCCCTGCGCCCCAGAAATTTACTCCTTCCCCGGCAGCGATGCCATCCTGAGCATCGCGCGTCCCGTCCCTGCCCACGACATGGACAGCCTCCTGGACTGGATGGTCGCGAGTCAGATTGATCTCTGCGTCGCGGGTGAGGAGAGCTACCTCGTCCTCGGCGAGGGCCTCGCCAATCGCTGCGCGCAGGCTGGCATCCCCTGCTGGGGGCCGGTCAAGGAGAGCGCGCAGCTGGAGGCGTCCAAAGAATTTGCCAAGGAATTCCTCCTGCGCCATGACATCCCCACGGGGGGAGCTACGACGGTGGACAATCTCGCGGATGCGAAAGAGGCTATCGGTGGGAAATACCCCACGGTGCTCAAGTTCGACGGCCTCGCCGCGGGCAAGGGTGTCGCCGTCTGCATGGACGAGGCGGCAGCCGATGAGTTCCTCGCGGAGGTCTTCACCGAGCAGCGCTTTGGCGCGGGTCGCCTCCTCGTCGAGGAATTCTTGACCGGTCCCGAGATCTCTATCTTCGGTGCGATCAGTGACGATCAATACCTCATCCTCTGCCCCGCCCGCGACTACAAACGCCTCGGCGAGGGTGATGAAGGCCCCAATACAGGCGGCATGGGTGCCGTTGCTTCCCGTCAGCTCGTCAGCGCGGAGCTGCTCGCTGAGATCGAGCAGACGGTCGTCGTCCCCACGGTGCAAGGACTCATCAAGGATGGGCTGCCCTACCGTGGCTTCCTCTACTTTGGGCTCATGCTCACGCCCGAAGGCCCCAAGGTCATCGAGTACAACTGCCGCTTTGGCGATCCTGAGTGCGAAGCCGTCATGCCTCTGCTGCAAGGCGATCTCGCCACCTTCTGCCTGAATGGGGCGAAGGGTGCATTCACCCCCGAGCTCATCTCCTTTAGCGATGGCTGGAGCATCTGCTGCATCCTCGCCTCCGCAGGCTATCCCGCGAGCTCGCGCAATGATGATCTCATCAGCGGTCTCGACGACTGCGCCGCGCGTGTCTACCACTGTGGTACCAAGAAGACTGAGGCTGGCTGGGCGACCAACGGCGGCCGCGTCCTCGCCATCGTCGCACAGGGCGACACGCTCGACGAGGCGCGCACCCGTGCGCATGCCGAGGCGGCGAAGGTGAGCTTTGACGGCGCACAGCGTCGCGCTGATATTGGTTATCTGAATATGTAACCGTGCTTCACATGCTGACTACGTAAGCTAGAACGAGCGTGGTCACAAAACAATATCAGGGCTTTTTCCCCATGCGAGGAAAAAGCCCTGTTGCTATGCTGCCCCGTGGGGGCTGCAAAATTTTAGCGATTCGTGTGGCGGATGATCTTGCCTGTCTGGAGGTAGACGATGTGCTCA
>CAYJID010000031.1:0-15517 GCA_964370135.1 uncultured Akkermansia sp.
TCGCCCAGCAATAAGGCGTCTCAGATAGATTATCTTTCACAGGCATGCAGCACCCTCGCTGCATGCCTGCATTCGTGTTGGGGAAGAGAGATGATGGCTAGTCAGGCGCGCTCTACGCTGACGCAGCACAATATAGGGAGCATAAGCTCCTCAGGCAGCGTCTGAGGAGGGACGCAAGATCCCGCAAGGCATCCATGCAAGAAAAATACCCCGCTTCAGCCAGAAGCGGGGTATGGAAAAAGATATTATTCAGACGAGCACTACTTGCGGCGACGGCGCAGGAGCAGACCTGCCAAGCTCAGTAGACCGAGTGTGGTCGTGCTAGGCTCAGGGATGACTGTCTGTGCTAGCTCGTTATTCGTGAGGCTCTGAGCGATCATGTCAGCTTGGTCAGCATTCGCTGCGGCGTTATAGACAGAGAAGTTGTCGACGCGTGTGCCGTTATCACTATTAAAGCCTCCGATTTTACCTGCATTGATGGTATTAAGAGTATCGTACCCGCGTGAGTCAGTGAATGAGAGATCTGAGATGTTCGTTCCTGTCGCGTCGTAAATACGGAGTGATACCAGCATATTGCCTTCATCATTTTGGGAGAAGCTCAGCACATAGCTGTACCATGCGTCATAGCTGATGGTGGGCTGAGCATTGGCATGATCATTGTCACCTCCTAGGCGGCTGTACAATCTGATGCTTGTGTTGCTGCCTGAGGTATTGCCACTTTGCAGAGACCAGTACATTGGGTCTGCAGCTCCCGTGCTCGATGTGAACGAGAGTCCGAGGAAGGCGCTCCAGTCGTTGCCACTGCTCAGATAGAAGTTCGAGGCGATGGTGAAGCCTGTTGCCGTGGTATAGCCTGTGTTGCTGATTGTCAAGACGCTGCCGTGGGCGCCTTGGCTGTTGCCAGTACCACCATAGCCTGGGCCGTAATTGACCCATCCACCTGATTCACCTGTCGAGCCCCCACCCGCGTTAGTAGCATTGTTCGTAAGAGGCAAGTCACCCTCACCTGACCAGTCATTGAATTGATATCCATACTCCAAGGTGAGAGAGCTAGGCTCCTCGGCTTGGGCTGTATGAGTGGTCAGCAGTGCTGTCGCCATCGTTAGTAGTAATAGAGTGATTTTCATAGACGGAATTGATTATATAGGTTACGAGTAGGATAACATTTTATCACGTGGTGAGTAAAGTAAAAAATACTTTATTAGATTATGATTTGTTGTTGTATGTATTTTGTGTTATCATTTTGTTATGCATGAGTCGTGCGTAAAGTTTGATTCAACATTAGAAGTCTATCAAATGGATTATAGCGTGTCGTTTAGCGAAATTATTAAAGGTATTTCAATAGTATTTTGACTAAGAAGCCTTGTATCAATGCATTGTATAATTAAGCCTCACAATTTGATTGCAATGCGCCTCCAATAAAGAAGCCAGCAGGGCACAAAGATCACCAGCACAAAGCTCCCCGCATAGAGCAGCGACGAGTAGGCGTCACTCGCTCCGACCGTTGAGACGCAGATCTCGTGATAGTACCACTGGTGCAGATTCCATTCTTTCCCCGCCTCTGTCCACTTGATGAGCGTATCCGCCGATTTCGCCAGTAGATCGGCGAGGATGTAGGCGACGAGCGGGTTGAAGCCGAGGACCTTCAGCGGGGCAAAGCACCAGCCCTTGCCCCCCATATCCGCGAGGTACATCAGCAGCGCGAGCACAATCATGCTCCAGCCACCCGCCTCCAGTACATATGATCCCGTCCACAGTGCCTTCACCACGGGCAGGTAATCCGAGAGTAGGTAGGCGGCGAGCAAGCAGAGCAAGCCCATGCTATAGAGCCTCGCCACCGCCTGCGCGGGGTTGCCCGCTGCCTGACGCACGATGCCGCCTGCGAGGTAGCCCAGCAGCACCGTGGCCGCTCCTGTGAGCGTGCCCAAGATGCCCTCGGGGTCAAAGGGGATGCCGTAGCCTCGGTACACATGCTTGATGCCCACGACTGCCTCATCCAGCGCGCCCGCGCCCTGACCCCAGAGTGAGAAAACACCCTCAGCTCCGTGGTGGGCGGCAGCGGTAGCATCTCCCAGATCAACAAGTAGGTACCAATGTAGCCCTATCAGTGCGACGAAGGCGAGCAAGATGAGTTTGCTATTACGCAGCAGCAGCACGAGGATGGCTCCGAGCAGGTAGCTCAGCGCGATGCGTTGGAACACACCTAAGATGCGCAGGTGCTCGTAGTGCCCTGTGAAATTTTCCCAAAAGGTCTGGTCAGGGTTCGGCTTGATGGGGTAGAATGGGAAGGCATTGAGCAGGACTCCCACCATGAAGAGCAGCATGGTACGCGATACGACCTTCCACCACAGAGCGGGGGCGAATGGCGATTGTACCTTGGAAAAGGAAAAGGCCATGGACGCGCCGACGATGAAGACAAAGAAGGGAAAGACGAGGTCCGCCACCGTGCAGCCCACCCATGGCTCATGCCGCAGCGCGGGAAAGGCGACATTCCATGTGCCGGGGTTATTGACGAGGATCATGCCTGCGATGCTGAGACCGCGTAGGATATCGAGTGCGCTGGAGCGGGGGGAGGGTGCCATATTCGGACTTATTATAGAGCCGCTCGGGGGGAAGTTGTCAATAATTGTTAGGTTTGCGCCTCGGGCTCGACGGGATCGACAGGCTCCTCAGGTACGGGCGCGCGCCTTCCCCTCGGGTGGCATCGCTGGTGTATTTCCTTGAGTCGTCGCTGCTCCACATGCGTATAGATCTCCGTCGTGGCGAGATCGGCATGCCCCAGCAGGTCTTGGATCACGCGTAGATCCGCGCCGTTCTCGAGAAGGTGTGTGGCAAAGCAGTGCCGCAGCAGGTGGGGGAAGAGATGCGCATCCAGCCCCGCCTCCTGCGCGCGCTTGATGAGAATCTGGCGGATGCGCTCGCGTGTGAGCTGCTGTCCGCGATTAGAAAGAAAAATGAGATCCCCCGCGCGCTTCGGCGCTCGGAGCAGCAGGGGGCGTCCCTGACGCAGGTATTGTCGTAGAGCCTGCGCCGCGCGTGCCCCCAGCGGGACAAAGCGCGTCTTGCCCCCCTTGCCTTGGATGCGGAGGAATCGCTCATCCCAGTCAATATGGCTACCGCGCAGCCCGAGTAGCTCGCTGACGCGCAGTCCACAGCCGTAGAGCAGCTCCATGATGGCGCGATCGCGCGCGCCGTAGGGCAGTTCTTTGCTATCCGTACCCTCCAGCAGCTGTGCTACATGCTCCGCAGGGAGATTCTTGGGCAGTATTCTCTCTCGCATCGCGCTGCGCAGCAGCAGAGCGGGATTGTGCTTGATATGACCACGTCGAGCGAGGAAGCGGAAAAAGAGCCGCAGGTGCACGACGGCCACGCGTCGACTGGAGGCGAGCAGCTGCCTCTGCTCCTTGAGATAGAGCAGATACTCGTGGAGCTGCGACTCGGAGAGCTCGAGCAGATCAAGCCCCCCCAGCTCACACCACTGGATGAGCTGGCTGAGATTCTGGTGGAGCGAGAGGCGGTAGTGACGACTCGCGCCGCGCTCGGCTGTCTGATAGATCAGGAAGAGCTCGAGCGCGCTGTCAGCGTCCATGGAGGACTCGGGTGACTCGGGTGACTCGGGTGACTCGGGTGACTCGGGTGACTCGGGTGGCAGCGTCTCCATTAGTTACCAGCGGAGGCACTGGGTTCGGGGAGATCGGGGATGCCATCCGAGCTTGCGGGCTTCGGCATGGCTGGTTTGGGAGTAGAGGGCGTCGCACTTGCAGCACCGCTGCGCTTCTCCAGCGAGGCCTTCATCTTTTCAAAGTCCTTGCTGCGCCCCGTTTCGCGCGTCTTGATATTCACGGCACGACCCGAGCTTGTCGTAGCTGTGCTACCAGGGTCACCGCCAAAGAGGGGATCACCGGGGAAGATATCACCTGCACCCGCGGCGGGGAGGGGAGGGAGGTCGCCTGCGGGATAGGCGGAGGGCGCACCGATGCCACCACCACTAGGGTAGCTGGTAGGCGCAGAGCTGCCACCACCAGCGGCAGGAGTGGGCAGTGAGGAGTCAGCGTTAGCGGATGAGAGGTCCGTCTCACGGATGTAGCCGCGGTCCTCGTTGTTCGTCTCGACAAAGTAGTAGAGACCTTCGCAGAAGATCACCTTGGCACTCGTCGCCTCGACCATCTTGCCCACGGGGTTTTTGTTCACGTCGTAGTCGGGATTGCTCATAAAGAGCATCGCCTTGCCTCCAGCGACGGGGAGTTCCTCACCGATTTTGAACCTTCCAGTCTTCTCACGTTTATCGCGCTCTTGCTTGCGATTGATGGCGACACCTGGCGCGTCATTGGGATGATCAGCCACGAGGTGCGGCGGGGTGAAGTTCTTTAAGGATGACTTGCATGAGCTCAGTACGAGACCGCTCACCAAGGCACAGACAAACAATGCGGTGATTTTCATGACTCTAGCCTACCTTGATATTGCGCAAAAATCAAGCCTCTTTTGTAGCTTTTCTGTCAACATTTAGCTACAAAAAAGTAGAAATTTCGGATAAAGAATAGCATTTTGCTTGACTTTTCGTGGAGAAAAATGTAATCTTTCGCGCCCTGTCTGGTAATCTGCTAGATAGGCAACAAACCACACATCAAAAAAAAGATGAAGACCCACGTGAAAAAAGGTGATACTGTCGAAGTTATCACTGGAAAGAGCAAGGGCAAGCGTGGTGTAGTCCTCTCCATCAATGCTAAAAAGCAGACAGTCCTCGTCGAAGGTGCACGCACCATCAAGAAGGCAGTCAAGCCAACGGAATCTGATCCCGATGGCGGCATTAAGGAACTTGACGCACCTATCCACATTTCCAATGTGAAGAAAGTGGACTAATCACTGAAAAGTGAGCTGTCCCGCGCTTAAGCCATCAACCCATAAAACTTAACGAGCTGACCCGCTAATAAGAAATATGAATCAACCAAGCATGCTAAAGTTCTACCAGGAGAAGGTCGTACCTGCTCTCCAGGAGAAACATCAGTACAAGAATGTGCACCAGATCCCTCGTCTTGAGAAGATCGTGGTAACCACATGTATGGGCAAGCACCCCGACCGCAAGCAAGCCGTCGAGGACGCTGTCGCCGAAATCGGCAAGATCACTGGCCAGAAGCCAGCTATGACCTACGCCCGCAAGAGTGTCGCTAACTTCAAGCTGCGTGAGGGCGAAGTCCTCGGCGCACGTGTCACACTGCGCTCCACGCAGATGTGGGAGTTCCTCGACCGCTTCATCAACATCACCGCCCCCAATATTCGTGACTTCCGTGGTCTGTCCACCAAGTCCTTTGACGGTCGCGGTAACTACGCCATCGGTATCGCTGATCAGTCGATTTTCCCTGAAATCGAACTCGACCAGATCAAGCGCACAATCGGCTTTGACATCATCTTCGTGACCAGTGCTCCCACTAATGACGAAGGTCGCAGCCTGCTTGCAGAACTGGGTATCCCCTTCCGCAAGCCTCAGAAGAAAAATGAAGAAAACGCCTAATTAGAATACCATCATGGCTGTATTAAGTGACCCCATCGCAGATTTCCTCACCCGCGTCAAGAACGCAGGTATCGCTCGCAATGAGTCCTTCACCGCTCCTTTCTCCAAGATTAAGGTAGAAGTCGCCCGCATTCTCCAAGAAGAAGGCTACATCTGGAGCTACGAAGTCACCGGAGACGGAATCAACAAGGCTATCATCGTGAAGAGCAAGTTCACGAAGGAAGGCAAGTCCATCATCACAAACGTCAAGCGTTGCTCCAAGCCCGGACGCCGCCAGTACGTCCCTAGCAGCGAAATCCCCACCGTCATGAACGGTCTGGGTATCTCCATCGTCTCGACTTCCCAAGGAATCATGACGGGTGCTAAGGCGCGCAAGCTGCAAATCGGTGGTGAGCTCCTCGCTCTCGTCTGGTAATCTTATCCACTCTAACCTCATTGTAAAATTATGTCACGAGTTGGTAAAAAAACCATCACCGTCCCCGCCGACGTCACCGTAACGGCTGACGCCAACACCATCACGGTCAAGGGTGCCAAGGGTGAACTGAGCTGGACGATGCCCGAAGGCCTCACGCTCAACATCGACGGCACCGAGGCTACTCTGGTGCGCAAGGATGACTCCCGCAAGCTTCGTGCCCTCCACGGCACAAACCGCTCCCTCATCGCCAACATGATCGAGGGCGTATCCAAGGGCTTCGTCAAGGAGCTCGAAATTATCGGCGTCGGTTTCAAAGCCGCCGTCAAGGGCCAGGACCTCGACCTCGCATTGGGCAAGTCGCACCCCATCCTCCACCCCATCCCTGCCGGCCTCACAGTAACTGTGACCGACAACACGAAGGTGAAGGTCGAAGGTATCGACAAGCAAGTTGTAGGACAGTTCGCTGCTGAAGTCCGCGGCTACTACCCACCCGAACCTTACAAGGGCAAAGGTGTTCGCTACGTAGGCGAGCAGGTGCGTCGTAAGGAAGGTAAGAGCGTTGGTAAGTAAAAAACATTGACTATATTATAATAATATGAGCACAATCAATCGCAAAGCCATCCGCAGCCGCGTCCACGCCCGCATCCGTAAAAAGATCTCTGGCACCGCCGCACGCCCCCGTCTGGCCGTCCATTTCTCCAATCAGCACGTCTACGCTCAGCTCATCAACGATGAAGCAGGTGTAACCATCTGCTCCGCAAGCACGCATAACGTCGACGAAAGCAAAGCCAACAAGGAAACTGCCGCCAAGGTAGGTGCCCTCATTGGTGAGCGCGGTATCGCTGCTGGTATCACAGAAGTCGTCTTCGACCGTGGTGGTTTCCTCTACCATGGGAAGGTGAAGTCTCTCGCAGACGCTGCTCGTGAAGCTGGACTGAAATTCTAACCCGAACAATTCACACAACAATGAACACGGAAGAAACAAAAGCTCCCGCAGGTGCACCCGCACCAGCAGCATCTCCCGCCCCCGCAGCAGCGGGCGCACCTCAGTACCGCGGTGGACGCGGTCCCCAAGGTGGTCGTGGCCCTCAAGGTGGACGTGGTCCCCAAGGCGGTCGTGGTCCTCAGGGTGGACGCGGACCTCGTGGTCCCCGTCGTGACGGACGTCGCAACGAAGCTCCCGTTGAGGAAGGTCCTCAACTCATGGAAAAGGTCGTCTTCATCAACCGATGCGCGAAGGTCGTCAAGGGTGGCCGCCGCTTCTCCTTCTCCGCTCTCATGGTCGTAGGTGACCAGAAGGGCAAAGTAGGCTACGGTTTTGGTAAGGCCAACGAAGTGTCCGACGCGATCCGCAAGGCCACAGAAGCCGCCAAGAAGGGCATGAAGAGCGTCGTCGTCGTCAATGGTACCATCCCCCACGAAATCTACAGCGAATTCGGCGGTGGCAAGATCATCCTCAAGCCCGCAGCTGCTGGTACAGGTCTGATCGCTGGTAACACCGTTCGTGCCGTCCTCGAAGCCGCTGGCGTCCATAACGTCATCGCGAAGTCCCTGGGCTCCTCCAATCACGCCAACGTTGTCAAGGCAACCATGAAGGCCATGCTCACGATGCGCACAGCCGATCAGGTGCTCTCCGCACGTGGCAAGAAGAAGAAGGAATCCTCCATCTAAGTCATCACCCCTAACTTTGATATCCTATCATGTTAACACTTGACAATCTCAAGCCCAATCCTGGTGCCAAGCACCGCAAGAAGCGTCTCGGCAACGGCGAAAGCTCCGGCCTTGGCAAGACCTGCGGTAAGGGTCACAAGGGTCAGAAGGCTCGCTCCGGTGGTTCCATCCGCCCTGGTTTCGAAGGTGGTCAGATGCCCCTGCATCGCCGTCTTCCTAAGAAGGGCTTCAACAACACCCGCTTCCGCTCCACGATCGCTATCGTCAACCTCAACCAGCTCGAAGCCTTCTTCGAAGCAGGTGCCACGGTGACCGAGAACGAACTGCGTGCAGCTGGTCTCGTAAAGGGTGAAGCCGACGCCATCAAGGTACTCGGCAATGGCAACCTCTCCAAGGCAATCAACCTCACCGTTGACTTCGCCAGCAAGTCTGTCGCAGCAAAAATCGAAGCCGTAGGCGGTACACTCACCGTCTTGAGCCAAGCTTAAGCTCACACACACTTCTTTGCAGAGGCCGGACAGCGCAAGCTGTCCGGTATCTGCGCTGGAAGAGAGACGCGTCTAACAGAAACTCTGCGCCTTTTTTCCTTTACAAACACGCTCTTACGCGTTACTCTCTTACAGCGGCTATGCTCGCTTATGAACAGCAAGTTCGGCTAGCTACCACAGCCGCCTCTCTCACCAAACTAGGTGATGAGCATCCCCTTTCCCAAACAAACGAGACACCCCAACCATATGATCTCCGCCTTCGCAAACTGCATGAAAGTTCCTGATCTCAGGAGCCGCATCCTATTCACCCTCGCCATCATCGTCATCATACGACTCGGCGTCTACATCCCCCTCCCCGGCGTCGACGTACAAGCCGTGAACGCATGGATGGAGACGGAGCAGCAGCAGGGCAGCGACCCCCTCGGTGGTCTCGGTTCTATCCTCAACATTTTCTCTGGTGGTGGTCTCCAGCAGATGGGCATCTTTGCCCTGGGTATCATGCCCTACATCTCTGCCTCCATTATGACTCAGCTGCTCGGTGCCGTCATCCCCGCATGGAGCAAGATGATGCAAGAAGAGGGCGGCCGACAGAAGGTCACGCTCTACACCCGTATCATCGCCATCGTCATTGCCATCGTGCAGGCCTACGCGCTGACGACCACGCTGCGCAACCCCGGTGCCATCGGTCTCTCTGGTCTCGGCGACATTGTGATGTACCCTGGTTTCGGCTTCACGATGTCCACCATCTTCATCATCGTCACCTCCACCATGCTTCTCATGTGGATCGGTGATCAGATCACCGAGCGCGGTATCGGCAATGGTATCTCGCTGATCATCTCGGTGAACATCATTCACGGTCTCCCTGGGGCGCTCTCCATCGCATGGAAGAGCTTCATCATGAAGGGCGGCGAGTTCAACCCGCTCGGTGCGCTGAGCATGGTCTCGCTCATCCTCTTCATGGTGCTCATCATTGCGCTGATCATCACCGTTGTGCAGGCTCAGCGCCGCATCCCCGTCCAGTACGCGAAGCGCGTCGTCGGTCACAACAAGATGGCTCAGGGTGGCACGCAGTACCTCCCTCTCAAGCTCAACTACTCGGGTGTGATGCCCGTCATCTTCGCCACCGCCATCCTCTCGCTGCCCTACATGTTGGTGCGCACGGTTGGCTCGGGTAGCACATGGTTCCACACCATGATTGATACGATGCTGTCCCCTTACAACATCTGGTACTACCTTATCTCGGCCTCCCTCATCTTCTTCTTCTCCTACTTCTGGGTGGCTACCATGTTCCGCCCTCAGCAGATCGCAGAAGACATCAAGAGCTCAGGTGGCTACATCCCCGGTGTACGCCCAGGTGCTCCCACAGCACTCTACCTCGACCAGACCATGACACGTCTGACGACGGCTGGCTCCTTCTTCCTTGCGATGATCTTCTTCATCCCCAATATCCTCTCCGTCACGGCAGGTATTGATCCCTTCGTCGCCCAGTTCTTCGGCGGTACCTCCCTGCTCATTCTTGTCGGTGTTCTGCTCGACATGATGCGCCAGATCGAGACTACGCTGCTCCAGAAGCACTATGATGGCTTCATGAAGAAGGGCAAGATCCGCGGCAAGTACGCGCATCTCCAAGGTACAGGTGAAGCCGCCAGCAGCCGCCTCGTCGTCCTCGTCTGGATCGGTATTGCGACCGCCGTCCTCATCGGGGCGATCATCGCCGCTAGCTAAGTGCAAACAGTTTACTTTTGTTGAAACCGCATTTTTGTAAGTGCGGTTTCATTTTTTTCAATGTTCTCAACCTGTATTTTACAATTTCCGTGATGAAGAATACTGATAAGATCTATCCCGTCTTGTTTCTGCTTCTGTACGCCATTATTGTTTCTTTGTTCTACGGTCGACATTATACCGTTTTGACGCCCCATCTCCTCACTGAAACGGATACAGGTGTATATAGTGCCATCACAAATGCTTTTTTAAGCGGTCGTGAGTTCTATTCCGAGATTTGGGAGCATAAAGGACCCTTCTGGCCTCTATTCTTTGCTATCCCCATGCTCTTGTCATCTTCTTACATGGGGGTCGTCATCGTATGGAGCATCATTCAATGGGGCATTTTAGTTTACGTTTATAAGATTGCACGTTTGTTTCTCTCAACGCAAGCTGCTATCTTTACCGTGCTGATCACCCCCTTTGCTATTTTAGGCAATTTTGCTGCGAATCCTTCAGAGCTGGTTCTTTTATTTCAGTTAATTTTTCTCTATTTATTTCTGAAAAAATACGCTTTTGGCAAGGATGTGAATCTTTGGTACTTGGGCGGTTTGTTCAGCTCAATCATCTTGTTCGTCAAATTTAACCTGGTGGCATTCTTGGTGCCTCTAATGATTTATGATGCCCTGAGCATTGTACGTCGCCGTGGATGGCGCGCATTGCCTAGGCACGTTGCTCAGTTTTGCAGCACCTTTCTTGGTATCACCCTTATCACATTCTTTTTTGTCTCTCCAGCAGAGACTTGGAATCATTATGTCCTTTTCAATTTGTTTTATGCAGGCGAGTCTCCCGTTCTAAGTTGGGAGATACTTAGTACGCTAGTGGCTGGGATATCATTTACAATGGATATTGCGAGTGCTCTACCTGTTCCTCATTACATACATCTCCTCGTAGCCGTGTTCTTCACCTTTGCGTGGATGTTCTGTTATCCGAAGGAGCGCGGTGGATTTCTTTTCTGGGTATTGTTGTTTACATACTTATTAACTCTTGTGGCGGTTTTCTCAGGATTACGCGGCTATTATCATTATTATAACACGATTAAACCATTTTATGTACTTAGTTTCGTGTTTTTCTTGCGTAGTCTCAGCCACTTTTTCTCCGTATCTTTGCTCGCTCGCATTCCTGTTGGGCTGATGGCACTGCTTTCTCTTATCACTGGAGCCAGTTTCGTATCTGCTTATACTTATATAAACATCAAAGTGCGTCGCACTTATGAAATAGAGCAGCAGACTGTGGCTACGCTAGACTATTTGCGCAGTATAACCCAAGGCTCAAAGAGTAATTTATTAGTTATTAATGCTGACGCTGGTTATTATCATATGAGTCATCAACTGCCGCCGACGCGATATCCATTCCCCCCTGCTATCGATTTTAACAAATTTCCTCATTACATAGATGCGTGGAAATCATGTGTCGCAAGTAGGAGCTGCCAGTACGTGCTAGTAGGATCTATTGTAGGTGATCACCAAGATGCGCTCTCTTTCACAAGTCGTGATAAGGTCGTGAGCTATATCAAAAATCACGGATATGTGAAGCATGACGCACCTATTGCCAAAGATTTGCAATTATTCATACGGGTTGCTATGGACTCGAACTAGCGTTCGACTTTGCTCTTTATACTAGTTATGGGGACATACAGCGGGCTAAATCCTTGCTTCTTTATTTTTCTACGTTATAATGATTTAACACATGAGCGACTCCGAACTCCACTACAAAGAACCCACTGCGAAGGAATGGCGCGGCTTTTGGACACTTGTTGCTGTCCAAGCGCAGAATGCCTTCAACGAGAAAGCAGTGCAGTTCTTGCTCATCCCCCTTGCCGTCTGGTTGCAAGGGGCGTCTGCGAGTACGCTCGAGTACACGCTGGGGGCGATTTTTGTGCTGCCCTATATCCTCTTTTCTCCCTTTGTAGGATGGCTCGCTGATTGTTTTTGTAAGACGCGTATCATTCAGGTGATGAGTGTGGTGCAGTGTTTTATTATTGCGGCGATGCTCTTTTGTTTTTACCAGCATGATCTGCGCGCTGCTATCATTTGGTTCGCCGTCTTTGCGGTGCAGGCGACTATCCTCAGCCCGGCAAAGAAGGGGATTGTCAAGGATATGCTGGGTTCGAAGTACATCGGCTATGGCTCGACCATCATTGAGACGAGTATGGTCTTTGTGCTGCTTGCTGCACAGATTGGTGTCTTTTTCTGGTTCTCGGCCCTGCTGGATAGTTATTCGACGATGCCGAATGCTGAGCAGGAGGCGGGCTGGAGTGCGGTGAAGTACTCCACTTGGGTCTTCCTCTTCCTCGCGGCACTCGTAGCGGTGGCTTCCTTCATCATCCCGCGCTATCCTAGTCTGCAAAAGCGCCCCTTCAGCTATTCGCTTTTTTATGAGCATATTGTGCAGGTGAAGTATCTGTGGCGTGACCGCCAGCTGCGCCTCAGCGAGATTGGCATTTGCTACTTCTGGTGCCTCGCAGGCTCGCTCTTTCTCATCATTATTCAGGTGGCAAAGGATCTCAGCACGCAGCACGCAGGGGTCGACTTCAGCCTGAAATGCGGGATTCTCATGGCGTGGCTCGGTGGCGGTGTCGTGCTCGGGGGCGTGGTCGCCTCCCAGCTGGTGAAGCGTCGCAATGAGCTAGGTCTGATCCCCTTTGGCGCGATTGGCATCACGCTGTCTATACTCTTGCTGAGTATTTTTGACGTCGATACCTACGCGAGCAATATCATGCTCTTCCTCACGGGAGCCTTCGGCGCAGCCTACCTTGCCCCTCTCAATACCTACCTGCAAGACAACTGCGACCCCGCGCAGCGTGGCAATATCATAGCTGCTGGCAATCTCATTGACAATGTGATGGGGCTCGTCGCGGTCATCCTCATGTGGGCGATGCACGAGATGGGTGCCTCACCGCAGCATCAGTTTTTCGTACTCTTTTTGATGAGTCTGCTCATCATGATCACGTCACTGCGCCTCATCCCGCAGGAGTTCATCCGCATGATGGGCATCTGGATCATGCGCTTTTTCTACCGCCCCTGTATCATCAATCAGCAGCGTATCCCTGAGCGCGGCGGTGTGCTGCTCATGGCGAATCACGTGACCTATGCGGATGCGCTCTTTATCTCGATGATTTCCCCACGCCCTGTACGCTTCATTGTCGCCGAGGAGTTCATGGGTGTGCATACGCTGGGCTGGGTGCTGGAGATTTTTAATTCTCTGCCTATTTCTTCGAAAAATCCTCGAGAGGCGCTCGTCAAGGCGGCGAAGGCGATCGAGGATGGGGAGGTGATCTGCATCTTCCCCGAGGGGCAGCTGACGCGCACGGGCAATCTCTCGCCTATTCGCCGTGGCCTCGAGCTCATCGTGCGTCGTGCGAATGCGACGGTTGTGCCTATCTACATGGACAATCTCTGGGGCAGTATCTTCTCCTTCCACGGCAATCGCTTCTTTACAAAGCTGCCTCGACAGGTGCCCTATCATTTCACCGCGGCGGTTGGCGCGCCCATCAGTCCTCGTAGCTTTAAGACGGAGCATGTGGCCAATATCTTCCGCCAGCTCTCTGCGAGCTGCATCGAGACGACGGATGGCGGCGGCACGGAGCTGCTGCTGCGAGCGCTCGACAGCATGGGGGATAGGAAGTTCCTCTACTACGGTGATCAGCCTGTGCTCAAAGCGCATCAGGTGAGTGCTGCTCTCGTGAGTCGCAGCATCCCGCAGGACTACCCCGCGCCAGTACGCGATTGGCTCAAGCTGCTCTTCCTCGCCTGTGAGGACAGGATGAGTCTGCATCGCTTTTGGCTGAATGCCTGTCAGGTGCGCCGTGTGAATGCGCTCAAGGAGGAGTATCAGCATATCCTCACGACGGTCGGCTATCACGAGCCTCATGAGACAGTGCTCGCCGTGCTCTGGCCCATCATCACACGCACGCCAGTGCATCTGATCAACTCACCGCATGCTGCCATCCCGAGCTCAGTCGGACAGCTCGTCGGTAGTACGGTGCTGCGTCGCCTGCTGCACAAGGTCATCCCACCGCGTCAGCTCCCCTTCTTTGACTTTAGCCTCCAGGGCTCGATGGCGGCGCCCAATGTGCGCTGGCGTCCCTGCTTTGCGACGCATGGAGGCAAGATTATCTCGATGAGCATGGCGAAGAGTATCTACAAGCTCTACGATGATACCGTGCAGCTGGGCATGCGCCCGCGCACGCGTGGCTTGCTGCTTCCTGGTTATAGCTGTACTTGTTCGTCGGCCGAGCCTACGATCAATTCACCTGCACTTTCCAATAGTTATACGCTGCCTGCGCATTATTATCTGGATGAGAGTGGGTTTATTGCGGAGCTTTCTTAAGGGGGCTTCTAATTTCTCGCGAGGTAAGATTTAGAGATGACTTTCAAGTTGGATTTCCTGTCGCTTATCCCCCCCGAAGTGTCTTGGGGGGGGCTCTAGTCTCAAATTGAAGACTCAGAGTGCTCTCTGAGACAAAACTTTGAGAGAAGTCCAGCTGAAAAACACTTAAAAGCTGCCTCACGGCGCGAGTTTTGCGGCTCAAAGGGAGTATGATTTATTTTGCATGGTGAGATTTTGGTCCAAGGAATCGCTCATTTTTTAATTGTTTTACATTCGTCTCTTTAACAGTCGCCGAAATTAAGAATAGTTGCGCTCGCTTTTTTTGTATCTAAATCATTCTAATTGCAGATATTAAGTGAGTAATGAGTCTGTGGAGCTGTCCGTAGAGAATTCGATTTACCGTTCGTAGAAAATGCTTTTTTTCGTTTTGCGTAATGCAAAAATCTTAAAATAATATTTTTTTTTATTTCGTCCGAACGCGCGATTATGCTCTATGAGAGCACTTAATGCCAATCTGGCGCAGAATTTGCTGTTGTTTTTTTGATGCTCTGTTAGGGGGGATTCTCTATACGAAATATTAAATATCGAAACTATTAATTCTATATAGGGCTCTTTTGTGTGACGTGCAGCTGTCGTGATGATTGATTATCATTCATCTTGGATATGACATGAGTGTTAGGCGAGGCTCGCTTTTTTTGCGTTGACAAATGCTTGTCAGTAAGTATTATAAGTAATAATAAATATTTCACATTATGAGTAGTTTTGTTATTTCGATGAAGTTGGTGCAGCGCACTTTTTGGACGATTTGGGGGCTAGGTGCTGCCATCATCGCTGCTGGGGGATTGTTAATTGTGCTACTTTTCCTCGGACCGATGACTTGGCATGAGCTCTTTCACAAGACTCCTGTCTGGGATGAGACGATAGGGGATCTCATTGACGTGAGTAGTGTGGAGGTGATTGACAGCACCTCGCAGCGCCTCGGTTTTGCGGGGCTGGATTATGAGGCGGGCTTCCTCATCAAGCCTCGCACTGAGGAGGCGCGTGTGCGTATCCTCACGACCATACACGAGCTCAATCCTCTGAATCGTCGTGATCGCAGTAGAGATAGCTTCGTGCTCACTGAGGGGCTGGATCTTGCCTATGAGCCTTATTTTCGCAAAAAGCTTCTCTACACCTTCTTTGGGCATAATGGAGCGGCATATAATGTCTACGTGAGTCCTGATGACTATATTTATGTGAGCTATTCGAAGCATTCTGCATCAATCATGGAGGAGTAGCGATGATATGGGGGCATCTAAATTCTCGTCATTCTAAATAAGAAAATTCAGAAAATCGCTTCAC
>CAYJID010000032.1:0-14973 GCA_964370135.1 uncultured Akkermansia sp.
CTTCATCCCCTTCATCAGCCAAGATGAGTACGACAAGCTGCGCCTCGACAAGACCAACCCCCTCGTCTCACGCGCCTTCGCAGGCGTCTACCCCCCCGCCTCCACCTTCAAGACCGTCACGGTAGCCGCGGCACTACGCCATGGCATCATTCAGGAGAATACCTACATCCACTGCCCCTACAGCATCCGTATCGGTGACTACGCCTTTCGCAACCACTCATCCTTCTCTGGCTCGATCAACTGCGTCACCGCCCTCGTCCTGTCCAACAATCCCTTCCTCTACCAGATCGCGGCCACGCGTGAAAACCGACTCGGCTCGGCTCGACTCTGCGCCATGGCGCGCCGCTTTGGCTTTGGCACACGCTCGGGACTGCCCATCCCTGACAAAGCGGGTAATGTACCCGATGAGAACTGGATGTATAGGAACTACGGCCGCGGATTCAAGCAAGGCGATGCGGCCAACATGGCCATCGGACAGGGAGCACTGCTCGCCACCCCCCTCCAGATCGCCCACGCGATGGCAGGCATCGCCAATGGCAACTACCTGCCCAAGCTCCACCTCGTACGCCAGATCCACGACAAGGAGGGCAACGTCATCTTCCAATTCAAGCCTGAGATCCAAGAAGACCTCCTCGACCTCGAAGACGCCCTCAAAGTCGTGCGCAAAGGCATGCACGGTGTTGTCAACGGCGGCACGGGGCGACGCGCCTCGCTGAGCTACGTGAGCAATGCGGGCAAGACAGGCACGGCACAATGGGGCAAGGTCTCCGATGATAGCCGTCTCGCTTGGTTTGCAGGCTACCTACCTGCCGACAAGCCCCGCTACGCCTATGTCGCGCTCTATGAGGGCAGCCCAGGGCAGAGAATCTCAGGGGGTGTCTTTGCTGCGAGCATAGTCAAGTCCTTCTTTGAGAACGTACGCGAGAGCTTTGTCGCCGCCTTGGCCAAAGATCCCTTCGAAATCAAGCGCAAGAAGCCCGATGTCACCGTCGATGTCGAAGCCTACTCCGAAGATGACATCCAAGCCGCCCAAGACGCACAAGAAGAAGCGACCAACAGCGACGTAGAGGATAGAATCCAGAAAGAAGCCCGCATCCGCGCCACCCAAGAGGCGAAGCAAAAGGCCTCACAGCGACGCAATCGGACGCAGCAGTGGGGCACCACACGCCGCCGCCGCTAATTTCTACTCCCCCCAATCAACAGCAGCGCAAGAGAGGCATCATGCCTCAGCTTGCGGATCTTTCACCATAAAAAATATACAGCTCAGTCGCTAAAAAGAAACCACCCTCTGTCTGAGAAGAAAGAGGGTGGTTCTATGCTTAGGCAACCGTGCCCTTCGCTCCTTCCTTTCTGTAGATCGAAAAATCTTACCTCTCGAGAAAATAGTTCCCCCCCTTTCTTTGCAGGATAAAAGACTTAAAGAAGCAACGACTTACTCTCTGAGATAACTCCAGAGCCACCTCCCAATATCGAGTCACAAGGCTTTCGGGCAAGCAAAAGTCATGATATTGTTCATAAAATATCTATCATAGCGCAATTGCGTGGAGTCAAAGCAGATGAGTCTAAAGAGGAGAGCTTTACTGATCCTTCTCGTATACCCTTAATAAAGAGGCATTGCAATATCCTAATTCACCACTTGCTAATCCAACTTTTGCGATGCCTTCGCTTAGGTCAATGATCTCGACAAGCTCATTATCTTTGAGTTTTCTGAGAGTACTACGCTTGATTCGCGCCTCGCGGGCAGCAGATAATTCATCGCTTAAGCTCGCGTCGTCATGAGCATTGATGCTTATAAACACCTCAGGATTATCCATCAGAAACGCATGATTGCCTGCGATGCGCGCCTTCAGGGTCTTCTGAAGAGATAGATAGGTACCAAAGGTGTACACTGCTTTTCCTAAGTAAATAATTCTAGCAACATCACTTTCTTCGTGATGATAAATCACCTCCACGATAGTATTTTTCAAGCCATCTCGAATTGAACTCCTTTTAAAACGGGATAACAGACTATTAGAATGCGTATTATATTTACCTGTCATGCCACGCCTTATCATCCGTTCATCCAAATCTTGCATTTTATAAATAAAACGTACGTCTTCAAAAGTATTGTAAATTTCTGGATCAGCAGTAAAAAAAGCTATTTTCGTTGCTGGTGGCGAAGATGCAATTTTTGACTGCTCCGCAGGTGCTGCCCCAGCCTTCACAAGATGCCTAGGCGCGATGTAATAAGTACTACCGTCTTCTGTTATTACTTTGACGTATTCTCTATTACCGTTAACTGATGTTTCGCCATCCCAGCTCATCCATTCAATCACCCGTACCGTGCTGCCTTTCTCTAGCAGGACGGCGTCTCCAGATGCTAGCTTCTGCCTAGCGTACGTCAGCAGGAGCTCTCCATCGAGTTTCATGTATTCTCCGCAGTGCTTGTCCTGCTTGAATCCAGGCGCATATCGAATCATTTCAGCCTCCCCGCTGTCCGGGCATTGGGCATAGCTTAATCCAATCATCAAACACATGTATACAGCAATAATTTTAAGCGTATTCATAGTCTCATACTACCTCATCGTCTATCAATAATCAACTTCATAGTGTCTAATAATATACAAAAGACGCGTATATAGCACCATGAAAAACCAAGTTTACTCTCAGCGCGGTCAACAGGATCGTAGATGCATCTGGCAAAAATGTTATGCGAAATCAAGTCTAGACTCAACCCCAAAAGAACAAAGCAGCAGTATCAATAGATACTGCTGCTTCTCAGAGCGGACAGGGAGGGATTCGAACCCTCGGTACGGTCACCCGTACACTCACTTTCCAGGCGAGCACATTCGACCACTCTGTCACCTGCCCTTGTTGCGGTCTATCGACTCGATTGAATCGACTGCGGGGAGACTATATGATATTTGGCGAGCTTTTGCAAGCTTATTTTAGAAAAAATTGCATTTTTTTCATTTTTCGCCCTCGCGAGGCTAGAAAACGCCCTCTCTCACACCGTGAAAATTATTTTGCACTTTGCCTTGCCCCCTCGCCGTGATAAACTACCCGCAGCAATGAATACCGACGAACTGAAGTACACGGGCTCCAAGAAGATTTATGTAGCAGGAAAACTCTTTCCCGATATCCAAGTCGCCATGCGCGAGATCGAGCAGAGCGATACCCTCTTCCCCGACGGCACGACCGAGACCAATGCTCCTGTGCAGGTCTATGACTGCTCGGGACCTTGGGGCGATGAGCGCTTCACCGGCACGGTCGAGGAGGGTCTACCCCGCCTGCGTCAGAGCTGGATCACGAGCCGCGAGGATGTGTCGGAAGAGCAGGCAGGCGTCTACGTCGCCACTGACCTCGCGACACCTCCCACACAGCGCAGCTACGCGCAGCGCGGTATCATCACGCCCGAGATGGAGTACGTCGCCATCCGTGAGAATATAGGGCGCGAAGAAACCTTCAAGGCCATCTACGACCGCTTTCCCCATGACAAGACGCGCCCCGACTCCGCGCAGCAGGCACTCGACACGCTCGCCTTCCACGGCACAGGCATGCCCCGCCCCAGCGAGCTGGAGGCGCAGAGCGGCTTCACCCATCGCAGCCTTGAGGCGCGCACGCAGCTGCACTACCAGCACGCCCCTCACCCGCGCCTGCGCAGCCGCATGCCCGCCTACTTCACCCCCGAATTCGTCCGCGACGAGATCGCGTCAGGACGCGCGCTCATCCCCCTCAATATCAATCACCCCGAGTGTGAGCCTATGGCCATCGGGCGCAATTTCCTCTGCAAGATCAATGCCAACATCGGCAACTCGGCGATCTCGTCAGGCATCGAAGAAGAAGTCGAAAAGCTCCGCTGGGCCATCCACTGGGGCTCTGACACCGTGATGGATCTCTCCACAGGCGACGACATCCAGCGCACCCGCGAATGGATCCTGCGCAACAGCCCTGTCCCCATCGGCACAGTACCCATGTACCAGAGTCTGGAGAAATGCTCGGGGCGCGTCGAGCACCTCAGCTGGGAGATCTTCCGCGGCACACTCATCGAGCAAGCCCGTCAGGGCGTTGACTATGTGACCATCCACGCCGCTCTGCTCAATCGCTTTGTCGCCCACACGACACGCCGCATGACGGGCATCGTCTCACGCGGCGGCTCTATCATCGCGAAATGGATGATGATCAATCAACAGGAGAACTTCCTCTACACACACTGGGATGAGGTCTGCGACATCCTCGCCAGCTATGATGTGAGCATCTCGATAGGCGATGGTCTGCGCCCTGGCTCCATCGCCGATGCGAATGACTTTGCCCAGCTCGCTGAGCTCGAGGTTCAAGGTGAGCTCACGATGCGCGCTTGGGACAAGGGTGTGCAGGTCATGAATGAAGGTCCCGGACACGTCCCGCTCCACCTCGTGCCTGAGAACATGCACAAGCAGCTGGAGTGGTGCTACGAGGCGCCCTTCTACACGCTAGGGCCTCTCGCCACCGACATCGCACCGGGCTATGACCACATCACAGGTGCTCTCGGCGGCGCCCAGATCGCACAGGAAGGCTGCGCCATGCTCTGCTACGTCACGCGCAAGGAGCACCTCGGTCTCCCTGACAAAGAAGACGTCCGTGAAGGTGTCGTCACCTACAAGCTCGCAGCTCATGCTGCCGATCTGGCAAAGGGGCACCCCTCCGCTCAGCTGCGCGACAATGCACTCTCCAAGGCTCGCTTCGAGTTCCGCTGGGAGGATCAGTTCAACCTCTCGCTCGATCCGCACCGCGCGCGCACCTACCATGATCTCACCCTGCCTCATGCAGGGGCGAAGAAAGCCCACTTCTGCTCCATGTGCGGGCCTCACTTCTGCGCGATGAAGCTCACGCAAGAGCTACGCGAGCAAGAGCGCCTCGCCCTTGAGGAAGAAAATAAAAGCCAAGACTGAGCAAAGCCGTCTTGCAGCCCCCTCCCCGATTTGTTAATATATTAAATCATCCCCCCTTTTCACCATGCCTTCACAACTAGAGCAACTCAAGCAGTACACGACCGTAGTCGCCGATACGGGCGACTTCCGCCAGATGGAAGAATTCTCCCCTGAGGAAGCAACGACCAACCCCTCACTCATCCTCGCCGCGGCGGAGCAGCCGCAATACCGCCCCATCATCGAGGGCGTCATCGCCAGCTTCAAAGACTCGCCTTTCACAGGCAAGGAACTGACGAACCGTGTAATGGATGCGCTCATCGTCGCCTTTGGCATGGAGATCCTCCAGCGCGTCCCCAGCCGCGTCTCCAGCGAGGTCGACGCACGTCTCTCCTTTGACACGGAGGGCACGATACAAAAGGCTCTCGACATCATCGCGCTCTACGAAGCCCAAGGCATCTCGCGCGACCGCATCCTCATCAAGATCGCTGCCACATGGGAGGGCATCCAAGCCGCCCGCGAGCTGGAGAAGCAGGGCATCCACTGCAACCTCACACTGCTCTTCAGCCTCGTACAGGCCGTCGCCTGCGCTGAGGCTGGCGTGCGCCTCATCTCCCCCTTCGTCGGACGCATCCTCGACTGGTACGTCGCGCAGACAGGGCAGCAGTACACGGCAGAGACTGACCCTGGTGTCATCTCGGTGGGCATGATTTACAATTATTACAAGAAATTCGGCTATGACGTGCAGGTCATGGGAGCCTCCTTCCGCAACAAGGGCGAGGTGCTCGCGCTAGCAGGCTGCGATCTGCTCACCATCTCGCCCCAGCTCCTCGCCGAGCTCGCCGCGAGTGATGAGCCCATCAGTGCTCAGCTCAGTGTCGAGGTCGCCCAGCTCTGCGACATCGAGCGCATCGCCGCCGATGAGAAGAACTTCCGCTTCCTCTTCAACGAAGACGCGATGGCTACGGAGAAGACCGCCGATGGCATCCGCCGCTTCTGCGTCGACATCCGCAAGCTCGAAGCCCTCATTGAAAGCATGCTCTAGCAGCAGCCCTCACTACCTCACGACTCGCTTTTTTACTCTCCTTTAACATTCCCCCCTCAATAATATGAAAATACTCGTCACAGGTGGAGCTGGCTACATCGGCTCCCACACCGTCCGTCAGCTCGTCAAGCAGGGCGCTGACGTCACCGTCCTCGACAACATGGAGTACGGTCACGCCGCCGCCATCGTCGACAAAGAAGTCACACTCGTCAAGGGAGACCTCGGCGACCCCACCGTCGTCTACCCTCTCCTGATGAATGGACAGTTCGACGCCGTCGTGCACTTCGCCGCCTATATCCAGGTCGGAGAATCCGTCACCGAGCCGCTCAAGTACTACGAGAACAACATCGCCAAGCCCCTCACCCTCATCCGCGCGATGATACTCGCTGGGACCAAGAAGTTCGTCTTCTCCTCCACCTGCGCCACCTACGGCGTACCCACCCAGATCCCCATCCCTGAGACGGAGAAGCAAGACCCCATCAACCCCTACGGCAGCTCCAAGCATATGCTGGAGAAGGTGCTCAAGGACTGCGATCACGCCTACGGTCTCAAGAGTGTCTTCCTGCGCTACTTCAACGCGTCAGGCTCCTCTGAGGACGGCGCGATCGGTGAGGATCACGAGCCAGAGAGCCACCTCATCCCCGTCATCCTTCAGGCTATCAAGGGCGAGCGCGAGGGCATCACCGTCTTTGGCACCGACTACGACACGCCCGATGGCACCTGCATCCGCGACTACATCCACGTCGACGACCTCGCCGACGCGCACCTGCGCGCTCTTGATTACCTGCTGAAGGGTGGCGACACGAACTGGTTCAACCTCGGCACGGGCAAGGGGCTCTCGGTCAAGCAGATCATTGATGCCGCTGAAAAAGTGACAGGCCTCAAGGCTCCTGTCACCTACGGACCACGCCGCGAGGGCGACCCCGCACGCCTCATCGCCGATGCGCGCAAGGCCGCCGATGTCCTCGGCTGGATCCCGAAGCATCAGGACGCGCACTTCATCGTTGAGACCGCGTGGAAGTGGTTCAACGGTCCCCGTGGCGGTCACTATTAAGGCGCGCTCTCATCACAGTCTCATCACAGTCTCATCACAGTCTCATTTCTCGCGAAGTGAGATAGGGAAGCCTCCCAAAGATTAATGCTCAAAAGGCTCTCATCATATGATGAGAGCCTTTTGAGCATCGCTGCATATGATGCAGATCACTATCGGACCATGAGATCAGTAGGCGTCCTGATCCTCCATGATTTCTCGCTCTGTAATCGGAGCACGATCGAGAGCCCGCCACGCGTAGGCGATATAGGCCAACACGAAGGGGATGAAGAAGGAGACAATCGTCATCGCCGATAGCGTGAATTGACTAGAACTACTGTTGGCAATGGTCAGCGAGCTTTGCAGGCTGTAGGAGGAGGGATAATAGGCCGTGCCATTCCACCCTGCACAGAGCAGCATCGCGAGTACGGTGAGGACTGTCCCTGTGCCCGAGAACCAGATGCCATGCAGGAAGCGTGGGCGCAGCAGCGTCAATGCAATCCCCGTCAGTACCAAGACCACCCCCGCGAGCAGCAGGATGAGGACGACGGGCATCTCGATGAGGTTGAGGAAGTATTTTCCACTCTGCATGACCACCTCCTGCGTCTGAGGGAGCACGGCAAAGCCCTCCATCGTCAGCCAACGCACGAGATAAGAGAGAAAAAAGACGAGGAACAAGCCGCTCTCCCAAGGTAGACGACGCTTCGCCCGCTCAAAGAGGGGCGCGTCGTCAATATTGTTCATGAAGTAGAGGTGCGCTAGCACGCGGGAGAGGAAGAATACGGCTAGCCCGAGGCAGACATTCCACCCATTGAGCACCGCCTCCAGCCCGTGCCAGCCATGCGCCCATTGCGAAATGGCGGGCGCGTTCGGGCTGGCGAGTTGGGCTTTGTTCACGATGAACTCCGCGCCAAAGAAGAAGGTGCTCACCGCCGTGCCGATGAGCACAGGACCGAGCACGCCATTGACCACGAGCAGCGCGCGGTACCCCGTCGCGCCGAGGAGGTTATTCTTCTTGTGCTGGAACTCATAGGCCACCGCCTGCACGACAAAGCAGAGCAAGATCAGCATCCATACCCAGTAAGCCCCCCCAAAGCTCGTCGAGTAGAAGAGCGGGAAAGAGGCAAAGAAAGCGCCGCCAAAGGTCACTAGCGTCGTGAAGGTCAGCTCCCACTTGCGCCCCGTCGAGTTCACCAGCATGCGCCGCTGCGCCTCGGTGCGTCCCAGCGTCCAGATGAGGCTCTGCCCCCCCTGCACAAACATCAGAAACACAAGCAGAGCCGCAAGCAGTGACACGAGAAACCACCAGTAATGTTGCAGCATCGAGTAATTATCAAACATAGCAAATAACAGTAAAAAGTTCAAAAAGGATTAAGGAAGCTTGGGGCCTTCACCGATGGCCTTCACCATGATGCGTATCTCGGCGAGTAGTAGGATCGTGAAGAGTGCAAGGAAGATAAAAAAGGTCGTCTGCACCGAGCCGACGTCGAGCTTGGAGACCGCGGCGCTATTCGGCAGCAGATTCTGAATCGCCCAAGGCTGGCGTCCCACCTCAGCGACGATCCAGCCCGCTTGACTCGCAAAATAGGCAAAGGGAATAGAGGCAATCCCTCCCCAGAGCAGCCAGCGCATCTCCGTGATGCGACGCCCGAGGTAGAGCATCAGCACCATGACACCAATGAACATAAAGCCAAAGACAATCATCGCGCGGAAGGCGTAGAAGAGCAGCGGCACATCGGGCACGATCTCCGAGGCATCGTTCAGATAGCCATAGCCGAAGTAGTTGAAATGCGTCTCCAGCGTCTCACGCGCACGCACCATCGCGGGCTTGTCCTGTGCCTCTTTTGCCTTCTGGTAGTCGGCGAGCGCAGCGATCGCGAGCTTGCCTCGCCTCATCTTCTCCTCCGTCGAGAGTGCGGGCTCCGCCTGCTCTCCATGCGCGGTGTAGCCGCCGTCGAGTATATTCTTGATACCGGGGACATAGCCATCCGCCTGATGCGTCGCGAGTAGCGAGAGCATGTTGGGGATCTCCACCTTGAACAAGAAGCCATCTTCGCCCTCTGTTGCCCAGTCCGTGCCAGGCTTCATTACCCCTGCCGCGACTAGGCCTGCATTCTTCTGCCCGTCGTAGAATCCCTCTACCGCTGCGAGCTTCATAGGCTGGTACTGTGCCATATTCACCGCAGACTGGTGTCCGCTGTACATCACGACGGCTGAGCCGACGAGGCCGACAATGGCCGCGATCTTGATACTTGCGAGTGCAAACTCGGTATGGCGTTTCTTCAAGAGATACCAACTCGACACCCCGATGCAGAATACAGCCCCGAGCACCCAGCAAGAAGACACTGTGTGGAAAAATTTCACAATAGCCACAGGCGAAAACGCCACCTCCACAAAGCTCACCATCTCATGGCGCACCGTATCGGGGTTGAACTCCATACCAACGGGGTACTGCATCCATGCATTCGCCACGAGAATCCACCAAGCGGACGTCGAGGCGCCAAAGAGCGTCATCCATGTCGCCGTGAGGTGGAGACGCTTGCCGAGGCGATTCCACCCAAAGAACATCAGTGGCATGAAGGTCGCCTCAAGGAAGAAGGCAATAATGCCCTCGATCGCGAGCGGCGCGCCAAAAATATCACCGACCACATAGCTGTAGTTGCTCCAATTCGTCCCGAACTGGAACTCGAGGATGAGCCCCGTTGCGACACCCATAGCAAAATTGATCACAAAGAGCTTCATCCAAAAGCGCGTCGTATCACGCCAGAAATCTTTCCCCGTGCGGTAGTAGATCGTATGCATGATCGCCATGATGAGACCCAGCCCCAGCGTCAGCGGGACAAAGATCCAGTGGTACATGGCCGTCATCGCGAACTGCGCGCGAGACCAATTGATGAGAGAAGGATCGACACCGTCCATAGTATTGTTCTATCGTTGATTTTCTATTTAATTGTTATTGGGATTGAGGTAGTTTGTCTGCTCGCTCGATGAGCTCTCCGCTCACATACTCACGCTTGTCTTGCTCGCTGCCCTCCAAAAATCGGGGGAAGAAAAAGACACGCAGGATGCCGAACATGATCACGAGCTTGATGATCACAATCATCCACAGGGTGCGCCCCAGCACCATAGACGAAAATCCCTCACGATAAAAGCGAAGAACCCGTGCAAAAAAGGAGGAAGACATAACCCACTTTAACAATTTATTTAGAGCAATTCAAGAAAAGTTGGGTAATTCTCATTAAAAAAATGTTTTATTTGTAAAACAAAGAAAAGAAAAGCATTGGCTTTGCAGCTGCATTTTGCTAGAGTGAGAGGATCAACATATGAAGATATCCACCCCCCTCCTCTCAATAGGTCTCGGCTGCCTCTCGCTGCTGCTCACCCCTGCCAGTGCGGCAGAAGGGCTCAGCGAGAAAGCTATCGAGACATACTCCGCCGAAGCACTTGCCAAGAGCCAAGCTGCGAGCATAGAAGAATACGGCTCTGAATGGGACAAGCGCTGCCTGAAGCACGGCGAGTTCTCCATGCCCTTTTTCTACAGCGTCCATGGCAAGAAGCCCAAAGACGGCCGCGCCCTCTATATCTCCATGCACGGCGGTGGTAGCGCCCCCGCACGTGTGAACGACCAGCAATGGGAAAACCAAAAACGCCTCTACACGCCCAAGGAAGGAATCTACTTCGTCCCCCGCGCCCCAACAGACTCGTGGAATATGTGGCATCAGGGCTACATGGACCCCTTTATTGAGAAGATCATCCAGCTCGCCGTCATCAAAGAAGGCGTCAACCCGAACAAGGTCTACATCATGGGCTACTCCGCAGGGGGAGATGGCACCTACCAGCTCGCCCCACGTCTTGCTGATCTCTGGGCCGCCGCTGCCATGAGTGCGGGACACCCAGGGGATGCGGCGATCGAGAATCTCTACAACCTCCCCTTTGGTCTCTACATGGGCGGGCATGATCGCCCCTACCGTCGCAATGAAATCGCCCAGGAATGGAAGGTGAAGCTCGCAGACCTCGCCAAGGCGAACCCCGGCGCCTACATCCATGACGTGCGCATCTTCCCCCAGCATGGGCACTGGATGCAGCGTGATGACGCCGTCTCCATGAAATGGATGCCCAAGTACACCCGCAATCCTATCCCCAAGAAAGTCATCTGGACGCAGGACGACGTGCTGCGCCCGCATTTCTACTGGCTCGCCGTCCCCGAGGGATCAGCCAAGATGAAGGACACCATCATCGCGAGCTACAAGGGCAACGAGATCACCATCGAGCGCGCCGATGCGGCGAGTTTCCTCATCTGTCTGAATGATGGCATGCTCGATCTCGACAAGCCTGTCACGGTCAAGCGCGATGGGAAAGTCATCTACAAGGGAATCGTCCCACGCTACAAAGAAAACATCCTCCGCGACCTCACCGACATGCGCGACCGCGACCAGCTCTTTGCCGCGAAGCTCCTCGTCACAGGAGATCAGGTGACGCCCTATAAGGCAGTAGCCGCTCAATAAGAGTATTGTTAGCATCTCACTCCCTTCCATTCATTGGATGAGGATCTTTATCTTCGTTCAATGAATGAGGGGTATGCGCGTGACACTGAGCCACGGGCATAGACAAAAGGAGCGTCTCACATGGAGACGCCCCTTGATTCACATTAAGAATTACTTGAAGAAAATTAGTGACCGCAGCCACATCCTTCTTTTTCTTCACCTGAGCAGTCGCAGCCGTCGCAGCCTTCACCGTCGCTCTTGCAGCTACCGCCGCAGCCACAGCCGCCTGAGACCTGCTGCTGCATCGCGTGAGCCACTTCTTCATCAGTGGGCGTACGACCGAGGTCGATGGCGAGGCAGAGGTACTGGTTGACTGTAGAGAGTAGCTCGTCGAGCTGCTGGCGGGATTCGAGGAATCCGAGGCAGAGGGGATTGGTGACGACATTCTGACGCAGCGCGTCAAACTGGGAGATTTCTTCTTCGCTGGGAGGCATGCCTGCCATCTGCTGCTCGCGCAGCTTTTCGCCAGCTTCGTTGACTTTGCGGAAGAGATCGGTGGCTTCTGGGTTCTGGTAGAAGAGTCCGATGCGCGCCTTGGCTGAGATAACCTGCTGGCTTTGAGCGAATCCATCGGAGAGTTTTTGTACGAGATCGATGAGATCTGGACTGAGGGATGTGTTTGCCATATCTGTGAGGAATCATAACAGTTCGGGAGTCATACTGCAAGCCTCATTATTGTCTCGCATCTGTTCATTCTTGACTACTGATGACAAAACTGCTACCGTAATCCCGCTGAATACGGCAGGATGCACGACATCCTCATCTATAATTATGACACTATATGAAGAACTCGAATGGCGTGGACTGGTGAATCAAAGCTCCAGTGACGATCTCGTGGAGAAGCTCAATGCTGGTGGTATGACCTTCTATATTGGTACAGACCCCACTGGTGATAGCCTGCACCTCGGGCATTATTCGAGCTTCCTCATCACACGCCGTCTCAAGGCCGCAGGCCACACCCCTCTCCTCCTCGTCGGGCTCGCCACAGGTCTCATCGGTGATCCACGCGGCACCACGGAGCGCGAGATACAGCAGCGCGATGTTGTGTTCAACAACTACGAAGCCCTCAAGGCTCAGGTCGAGCGTCTCTTCCAATTCGAAGTGGTCAATAACTACGACTGGATCAACTCGCTTAACGTCATCGACTACTTCCGCGACTACGGTAAGTACATCAACGTTGGCTACATGATGGGCAAGGATCACGTGCGCCGCCAGATGGAGTCTGGCATCTCGTACGCGGAGTTCTCCTACATGCTCATTCAAGCCATTGACTTCAAGTACCTGCATGAGAACCGCGGCGTCGATCTCCAGGTCGCTGGCAGCGACCAGTGGGGCAACATCACGACAGGCATCGAGCTGATTCGCAAGACGACAGGTGACACCGTCTATGGGCTCACCATGCCGCTCATCACAGACTCACAGGGCAACAAATTCGGCAAGAGCGAGGGCAACGCCCTCTGGCTGGACAAGAATCGCACGTCCTCCTACGAGCTCTACCAGTTCCTCCTCAACTCAGAAGACTCCGAGGTGATCTCCTACCTCAAGAAGCTCACCTTCCTCACCCGCCCCGAGATCGAGCAGATCGAGGCCGAGCACATGGCGAAGCCCGAGCTGCGCCTCGCGCAGAAGGCTCTCGCACGCGAGATCATCAGCGATCTGCACGGTATGGACGAGTATGACAATGCCGTCACCGTCAGCGAAAAGCTCTTTGCTGGTGACTACCGCAGCCTCGATATCAGAGACCTCAAGTCAGGCATGAAGAACATGCCCCACGTCACACTGAGTGAAGCAACCTTGCTCGACACCCTTGTGGACAACAAGATCTGCTCCTCGAAGCGCGAGGCGCGCCAATTCATCACACAGGGCGCGATCTCCGTCAATGGCGAGCAGGTGAAGGATCCCCAGTACATGATCACACGCGAGATCGCCATTGAAGGCTCCATCGTGATTATCCGTCGAGGGAAGAACAAGTTCACCATGGGCGAGTTCTAATTTCCCCCCTCACCTCACCCGCAAAAAAACTCCCACGCCTAGCATCTAAGCGTGGGAGTTTTTTTACGAGCTCGCCCTTTATCAGGGAAGCTTTCCTACACCATCGCGAATGGAGGATGCCTCATCGTTCCCCTAAAAGTATGTCCAGCGAGGAGCTGTGCCCCTACTCTCGCTATGGTGTCCGATCACATTCAAAAAGCTGGAGAACTTTGCGCGCTAGGCTTTTCGCTGTATTTGAAGATAATGACGAGTGGGATGTAGATCCCGCCTCCAAAAACTCGGTCAGGAACATACTCTGTACGCAATAAAACAAGCGCCACCCTCCTCGCGGGAAAGGAGTGTGGCACTGATAATGGGTAGATCTGGGGGTGATGGGTCTCTATGTCGCTCAGCTGATAAAGCCTGAATGCGAGCCTGTGCCCGTAGGAGATGCGGGAGCAGGAGCATAGGGACGCGAAGAGCCAAATCGCCGTGGAGGCTCAGGACGATGCGCGGTCTGCTGCTCGGCACCCTCCAGCTGGGCTACGATCTTGCTCATCGCCTTGAAGGCGCGCAAGAATGCCTCTGCTGGCATGACGAGTCGCTCCGTCGTCTCATGCTCCCTACTCTCTTCTGAATCATAGGGGGACGTTATTTCATCTTCGAACTGGTAGAAATCCATTCGCACCATCCCGCGCGCAATCTCAATGCGCTCGAGCCCATCAGCGTAGTTATAGTCTTTCATTTTGTATGGTGTAGTATGAGGCTGTGTGCCTGATTAGTATGTAGAGATCCTCCCTGTGATCCACCACGCGGCTGAGCGTTGCGACCATGAGGGGTAGGTTAGATGTCATTGATACTGATCTTGGGACTTGAGCGCGTCTGAGCAGCTATCGTTGTAAAACAACCTTTGCAGAAAGGCGGCACGCGAGTTTGCAGCTGCTAGAATCTCATGTAACCAGAGCAATGCTCAGCCTCTAAGAATGCTTGAACACAGCTCGCCATGTTGGCTCATTTTCAAAATCCAGTATCTCCAAAGAGGCGTTTCTCTTTAGAGCGTTATGTTAACATACATAGGTATCAATAGCAAGGTATTTTTTATTTCTAAACAAAAGATAACGTATAACACCAAATATAAAAAATCATACGAGGTGTGCTAATGACAAAAATGCCAAACATTTCCAGCCAGCAGCTCATTTACTAACAAATAGAAATTTTCAAAGAAATATCCGAAAAAACAGCGCACCCCCTCTTGTGGGACACGCAGAGACGCATATTCGGGACAGATCGCATGTTGATTTGAGACCAGAGCCCCCCACGACAGCTCGTGGGGGGGGAGGGAGAGGGAAAGCGACGAGAAATCCAGCTGGAAAGCACTCAGAAGCTGCCTCGTGGCGCGAGTTTTCCGATTAGTATATTTGGAATGACGAGAATTTAAGGGGGCTAATTTCTCGCGAGGTAAGATTTTGAGATGATTTTAGAGTTGGATTTTTCACG
>CAYJID010000033.1:0-7207 GCA_964370135.1 uncultured Akkermansia sp.
TCATTCAACAAAAGGAAGTACATGCTCTTAACTTGATTAGATAGAGACTGTCAAGAAGCAAACGGAATAAAGTCCCCGCAGGGGCGAGCGAAGCGAGTTTATGCCGGATTGCGATTTGATGGGCTCTAGGGGGCTTCTATTTTCTCGCGAGGTAAGATTTTGAGATGATTTTAGAGCTGGATTTTTTGCGAATTGATGGCTCAGAGTGTCCTCTGAGACGAAAATTCGCAGGAAATGCAGCCTAAAAGCGCTCAAAAGCTGCCTCGTGAAGCGATTTTCTGTATTTGCTTATTTAGAATGACGAGAATTTAGAAGCCCCCTCTATCTAATCAAGTACGCAGACCGTGTTTCCTTCATTAACTACCGCCAAAGTAATAAATAAGCGACGGGAAATCCAGCTTGAAAATCATCTCAACATGCCTTGTTGAGAGCAGAGCCCCCTCACGACGTATCGCGGGGGGGCTCTGTAATTTTAGCACTTCAAGGGGGGAGGCTAGCCCCGCGAGAAATAAGAGCTTCTCTTAGTTCTTGGCGTGTATCTTTTTGATGATAGCGCGGAGTTCTGTTTCCCATCGCTCGCGATCGTCATCACTGCATTTCCCCCGTGATTTAATGTCGCGATAGATTTGCTTGGCTACATTGAAGCAGAGGCGATCTGTCTCCATGCCTCGGGATTTGAGCAGGGCATCTCGTCGTGTGAACTCGTCTTCAACCGCAGACCCCTTGGTGCGCATGAGAGCCATGCAGCCGTTTTCAAATCTCTGCCAGTCTGCTTCGATATCTCCCTCTAGACGCTTGATCTTATTGCGTAGCAATATTTTTTCCTCCGAAGTATAGATGTCTGTATTGAGCAGGCGGCTGTCCTTGATGATGGTATTCATGCTCTGGATAGAGAAGATGGAGGAGGAGATGATGAGCTCCACGCCTGCCTTGGCCATGGTCTCTTGGGATTCCGCGATGAACTCGGATGCGGCATCAATCTCTTGCTTGATGACGCTTATCTCTGAGGACATGACGTTGATCTGCTCATCACGCTGAGCGAGTAGTGCTGCCTGCTCGTTGATAATCTTATCCTTTTGCTCCACCGTGAGATTCTTCTGGGACAATTCCTCTTGGAGCTTTCTCTCGGCGCTGCGCTGATTGTCCTGCTTTTTGAGATAATCTAGTAGCGATCCCAGTGTCTTGTCGACATCGGCGTTCACCTGATCAATGCGATCGTTGACAGAGTCCGAAGGTGAGGCGTAGCGGCTCCGGATCGCCTTATTTTTTTTGTTAATTAAAACCTTGTCCTTGTCGATCACCTTGGACAGACCTGAGCCTGTGATATCGGAGCCGAGGACGAGTCGGAAGCCCATGCGGTCAGATTTGTAGGGACCTTCTCCATGAAAGTGGGGGACCTCTTGGCGGAAAAAGGAGGTGGCTCCTGTAATGGGTCTGCGCCTGCTCTTGGAGTCTGTCTCGGGGAGATCGGTGGCCCAGTAGCCCCCGCGCAGCAGGATGCCGCCTACGCGCCCAAAGAGATACTCTGGGCAAAAGGTGTTGTCCACCACCTCACTGACATTGCCCAGCATATCGTAGAGACCGCAGGGATTTGTCCTACCCGTGGAGCCGACCTCACGGCTCGTACCAGAGGTTTGCTGCGCGACGACTTCGCTTTCTGCCAGCTCATCGAGGCTGGAGTAGGGGTACATTTTTTTGAAGAAGCTGGTATCCACATTGAGTCCTCCGCGCGCGGCAAACTCCCACTCGGCCTCTGTGGGGAGTCGGGCGACAAGTTGACCGTGGAGATTTCTATTGTTCACCTTCTGCGCGCAGGCCGCACGCATGATCATAGCTGGTGATTGCCCTGAGGCATTTTTTTTGTGGAACAAGACGTTGAACTGATCGATGCAGTCGAGTATCTGTGCCTTGGAGAGCAGGACTTGCGGGTGGTTGGGGTTTTCTGGCTCCTCCGGCTTGCCTGTGCTAGACTTGGATGCCATGATGGCGGCATACTGGGCTTGGGTGAGCTCCGTCTTGGCCATGGGGATGGCCCAGTAGGGGGTGGCACCAGGTCGCTTGGGGTTGATATAGTAGAGGGTGCCACCGACAGCTGCGGAGGTGAGCTTGTAGCTGTAGCCAGCGTCTATTGACTCTCCTAGATAAAAGTCTTTTGAGGAGAAGATGTTGCTATCTTCGCTTACTTTGACGAGGATGAACTCGATGCTGAGCTTGTGCTCCTTGCTGATATCGAGCGTGAGCGTGTAGCTATCAATCGGTGGCTGTGGGGGGGCTTCGCTGGCCTGTGCCGCGTGGTGGGCAAAGAGTGCGGGCAGAGCCAGTGTCAGGGATAGGTAATGGGGGAGTTTCATAATGATGTGTCAATTAGTTGTCACGGATGATTTCTGAAGGAGAAATATTCAGCATGCGGATAGCCGATGCCAGAGCGGCGACTAAGGCGAGGCCTCCGCTGATGAGCACGAGGTAGATGATGTGCTCAGGCGTGAGCCTACAGATCGTGCCCACATCCTCGTACTGGGCGAATACTGTCGCGACGATGTGCGAGGCTAGGTAAAAGACGCCTAGCGAGAGCATGATTGACGAGAAGGTGACGAAGAGCGCCTCGATGAGGGGGAGTAGCATCATCGAGTATTTCCCCGCGCCGAGTAGCTGCAAGAGTGCGTAGTCGCGGCGTCGACGTTGGATGGCGTTGAAGAGGTTGAAGGCCAGCGCCAAGCTGCCTCCAAAGGCGGAGCAGCCACTGATGATGAGGAAGATGATATTGAGATTGTCCTCCAGCTCCAGAAGCTGTCGGATGCTCGCGAGCCTCGCGCTAGAGGGGAAGTTGTGCTGCTGCATCTTGTCATAGAGCGGCTCGGTCTCCTCGAGTCCCTTTGCATAGAGGCGCAGTCCCAGAGAGCGTGCGCGTGGGTAGCGTAGTGATCCGTGGCGGTAATCCCACGCGATGAGCATCTGGCTGGCTTGGTGGGCGAGGGCACTGAGCTGGGGGCTAGCCCAGAGCTGCCCCTCAGGCACGCCCTCATCGGCGATGAGATCGCAGTAGATGAGGCTCTCTCCATCGGGAGACTGGATCGAGAGCTGAGCTCCCGTGAGCTCGGTCCCCGTGAGCTCGGTGCTGCTCGGATGGATGTAGAGCTGCGCGGGGGCGGGGCATAGCGTCGCGGAGCCCGAGAATAGCTCAGCGCGGCTCAGTAGCAGCATGGGCTTGCCTGCCAGAGTTACCTCAAGGGCGGGATTCCAAGGGGTGGCTTTGAATGGCATTTCTGCCTGTGCTGCTGCCTCGATGAGGCTATTGAGCCCTACGCCCTCGAGCTTGAGCCCATGGCGTCGCAGCAGCGGGGTACCGTCTGCTACGCCAATGAGGTCTTTGGCGCGCTCCAGTCGCATGTTCCTCGATTGGTTCGCCAGATGGATCGCTTGCGCCTCCTCTACATTCTTGTCAAGAATCAGCGCGTGGTAGGCGTTGAAGTTGACCTCTGCTGGCTGTCCTGCTGTACCCTTGCCCGCGCGCTGGTATTCCTCGATGAAGTTCACAAGCTCGCTGTTGCTATACATTTCTGTACGCGCTGATGCCCAGTCAGGGAGGATGCCTGACACGGTAAAGGCGCGCGACCAGAGCTGTGTGCCCTGATTGCGTGATACGCTCAGAGAGAGAGAGTCTCCTCGCTGTAGCTTGAGCTGACGCGCGAGGTGTGTGCTGATGACTAGCTCGCCCTCCTGCGGCACCTCGCACTGGCTCTTTGTCATCAGAGGGTCATTGGGGGCGCTGGGTAGCACATCGCAAGTTGTCGCTGAGGCATGATCTGAGATCGTGATGGCGCGTGACGGTGTCTTCATCGCTCGCACACTCACGCCGTTGAGATCTGGCATCGCGACGGCGAACTGGGTTTCTGGCCATGAGAGGATAGTCTGCAAGTCTTTTTGATAGACGTCAAAGGGCGCTTTTTGACGTATCTCCAAGGTAGCAGGGTTGCTGAGTAGCTGCTGCTTCATACTCGAGATCATACCGTGCTTGAGTCCCAAGATGATGAGTAGCGGGATGAAGACGGCAGCGATGGCCATGATCTGGCACGTAAGGATGAATTTTTCCCTCGCCATTTGTTTTAAGGCGAGTATGAAGATGACAAGTATTTTCATTGAGGTGTAGAGGGGGCGATAAGGGTGGAGCGCGTCGTGCTCGCTTGCTGATCAATATCAAATCCAAATATGCCATCCGCATCGCCTGCAAAGAGCTCGACATCATGGGTGACAATGAGCGTTGTCACACCATAATAGCGCGCATACTTGAGCAGGAGGTCTCGGACGACACCAGCATTCGCTGGATCGAGAGCGCCCGTGGGCTCATCAGCCAGGAGAAACTCTGGCCGATGAGCAAGGGCGCGCGCGATACAGACCCTCTGGCGCTGTCCTATTGAGAGCGCGTGGGGGTAATAGTTGAGATGCTTGGGCGTGAGTCCCAATTGAGCGATCATGTCCAGAGCCGCTTCTTTGCGGCTCTTGGAGCGCAGTGAGAGCTCAATGGGTAGTAGGATGTTCTGCTTTGCTGTCAGGAAGGGGAGCAAGCCTCCCTGCTGGAGCACATAGCCGATGTGGCGGCGTCGCGTCTCGGCTAGTGTCAGATTGGAGGCTTTTGCCAGGGCGATGTGCTCACCTTGTAGATTATGCAGCGAGTACTCCGTCACCTCGTCGAAGCTCGACATGCAGCCCATGGCATCGAGTAGTGTCGTCTTGCCACAGCCACTGCGGCCGGCGACGATGTAGAGTCCCCCGCGCTTGAGCTGCATCGTGGGAATATACAGCTCAAACGTATCCTCCGAGCCCCTGTAGCGCTTGGTCGCGTTGCGTAGTTGGATATGATGTGTAGGCATCGTTTCGCAGGCTAGGGGAGGTAATGCAGGGAGATGAAGATGAGGTCATTCTCATTATCCGTGCCTGGGCGCTCGAACCAGTCAGTCTCGTAGGACTCATGGAGCTTGTTCTCCAAGGTATGGATGAGGTTTTTCACGCGAGTGAGCACATTATGCATATCGGATTCGGTTGGGTATTTCGTCATCACGAGCGTCTGACTCTTGTAGGGGAGGCGTTTGATGAGCTCGCTGTGGAGCTGCTCTTTTTGGGCTTTTGTCTCGTCTTGATGCACGCCAGTCTGCGTGAGCAGGGCGATGTTGGCAATGTTTTTTTGCTGATTCTCTATGCTCTCACTCTCATCGCTCGTGTACTGATTCACCCAGTTCTTGAGATAGCTCACCAGATCTCGGAGCTCACGACGTGACATGAGTACGCCTGCTTGGATCACATCCTCACCCGAGGCTGTCTCACCAGCGAGCCAGAGCTGCTTGTCACGTGAGGCTGCATCCGAGTCGGATTGATTCTGATTGTCTGTTGATACGTTTTGGATCTGTTCTTTGCTTTCGTTGTGAGCGAGCCATTCGACGTAGGCTTCGGCGAAGATGGCGTCCATCTGTGCTGAGGTGCTCTCGGCGATCTCTTTTGCTTTCTGCTCGACGAGCGCGCGTCCTTCCATGCGCAACTTTTGCTGGTTTTTCTTTGCCAGATCCTTTTGTTCGTTGTGTCTTTGAGTGGCGGCTTCGCTCTCTCGGATGAAGTCCTTTTGAACATTGCTAATACTATTGATAATGCTCTTCATAAAGGCTTTGAAAAGAGTAGTCTTAAGTTCGTCGCTACTCAGGCTCTCTAAGTCTACATCATCTATCTGATCTGCCAATGTCGCTGGCTCGTACAGGCCTGCATGCGTGGCGATCCTGCGGAAGTAGTCGATGCTCATGTCCTGATAGTTCTCCCATGTGGACTGGTGAATCGCTCGCTGCTCAGGGGTGCTTAGCTCACTGTAGGCTAGACCATAGAAGAAGGGCACACAGTTGATGTGTCTATCTTTCATCGCGGCGAGGAGGGTTTCTAGGTTCGCATGATGCATATTGCCTTTGGCTCGGTGACGCTTATGCGTGTTGTTGAGTTCTGCGCTCTCTTGCTCGCCTTGCTCACGGCCTGGGGCATCACCGATGAGTAGAATGATGCGTGTATTATATCGCGTTTTTTTCGTCGTCTGCCAAGGCATGTCAAAGATAGCTGAACGCAGGCCACCGATGACCTCCTCTGCATAGTCGACTGAGTCGACCTGAGAAGCGATGATGCCTGTTTGCGCGCCTGGTTGGCTGAGGAGATCTTTGAGCTGGTTGTGAGTGAGGAATTGGTGCTCGGTGTGATTCTTTACGACATATTGATCCAGTGTGACGCCTTGGCGGGGACCTCGATTGCTTTTCGCCTGACTCCAGTCTCTGTAGGTGCAGAGACCGTATCGAAGGGTCACTTTGACATCTGAGTGCGCATTATTCTGCCTCGCATTGGCCTCCATGGCGTCGACTGACTCGATGATGCCTTGCTTGACACCGTCGATGAAGGGGCCCATGCTCTTAGTCGTGTCGATGACAAAGACGACGTCGAACTTGAACGCTTTCTGCGTAGGCTCTTCTTGCTCCTCTGTAGGCACGCCTAGCTGTGTTTCTTCTAATGCCTCAGGTGTGGGCACGGTCATCGAGGCAACTTTGATGACATTGTGAGATTTTTTGCGTCCTTTGTAGGTACTAGAGACCTGCTTCACGTGGCCTTTCTCATCACTGAGGAAGTCGAGAATAGGCATGAGGTAGAAGTCGCGCTTGGCACCGCCATAGGGTGATTCAATAGCCAGAATACCGTATGATTCAAACGCTTTTCTCACATCCAGTGTTAGAGGAGTGCCTCGGAGATACGCACCGTAGGTGGACATGAATTGGGATGTCTTTTTTAAGTAACCGACGACTGATTGATCGTCCTTGAAGAAGGGGGCGCGATCGCGCTGCTTGAATTCAGAGTTGAGTGCTTTGAAGCGCATGGACTGGTTATTTCTCCAGCGCAGTGCGTCATCTTCGTCGATCCAGCCTATGGCAGGACTTCCCTTTTGCTTTGAGACGTGGTAGCGACTGTTCTTCTTTTCGATGGGATGCAGGGGGGAGAAAATGAGAAGCTCTTCACTATCAACCGTGGCATCGCCGTCTGCGTTTTGGTATAGAACGGCATCCGCGCGACTGAGTAGGCGGTAATCTAAGCTTGTGCTCTTGGGCTCAGGAGCAGGTTCTGGAGCAGGTTCTGGAGTGGGTTCTGGAGTGGGTTCTGGAGTGGGTTCTGGAGTGGGTTCTGGAGTGGGTTCTGG
>CAYJID010000033.1:7307-14937 GCA_964370135.1 uncultured Akkermansia sp.
GGAGTGGGCTCTGGAGTGGGCTCTGGAGTGGGCTCTGGAGTGGGCTCTGGAGTGGGCTCTGGAGTGGGTTTTGGAGTGGACTCTGGTTGCAACAGCGCGGTGACTGAAGGGAGCCAAGTCTGGTGGGTGGCTAGGGCAACGCCAACCGCGAGGATAAGTCCAAGAGAGATAAATAGCTTCGTGTTGCGTCGAGGCGAGGGGGGGTGGTCAATGCGGTTTGTTTTGCCCAGATCGTGGATGTTTTGGGTAGTAGACGCGTCGCGCCTCAGCTGAAGCTGAGTCCGAGCCTGAGTCTGAGTCTGAGTCTGAGTCGGCAGAGGTAGAGGTAGAGGTAGAGGTAGAGGTAGAGGGATAGGAGTCACGCACTGGAATTCGGGCTGACTTTGCAGATCCATCATCCATTCTGCGACACTCTGGTAGCGCTCCTCGGCTTCAAGCGCGGCAGCTCTGCTCAGGCTTAAGATGAGAGGCTCGCCATATCGGTGAATGAGTGCTTCGTTTTGTGCTAGATACTTAAGTGGATCTATTTTGGTCCGAGCAATACTCGATGGCGTCTCTGAGCCTGTGATCAGCGCGATAAATGAGACCGCGAGGCTATAGATATCAGTCCACGCTCCCTCTTGCTCACCGCGGTATTGCTCCAGTGGTGCATAGTTCGCGCTCAGCATCTGGGTCTTATTGGGGTGTTCTGTATTGCGAGCAGAGCCAAAGTCAATGAAGAGAGGCTCTCCGTCAGGGGTGATGAGAATATTGGCAGGCTTGATATCACGATGGAGTATGCCTTGCTGATGGATATAGTTCAAACCATCCATTAAGGAGCATAGCAGGTAGTATACCTGCTCTTTTGAGATAAGATGAGAGCTAGCAAAGAAGCTCCCGAGTGAATATTCTCCCACATAGGGCATCACGTAGTAGACCGTATTGGTCTCATTCCATGAAAAGGCTGTATAAATGGGTACGATGGTGGGATGCTGCAACTTGGATAGGGTATGGGCCTCCTCGACGAAGTTTTTTTTAGCCCATTGAAAATTCCCCTGATCAGAATAGGCTACATCAGTTTTCTCTACTATTTGGATGCTGCCTGGCACACGGTAAGCATATTGCTCGGGTAGGTTCTCTTTGAGCGCAATGATGGATCCCACCTCGTAGGGGATACGTTCGTTGGGGCTGATTAGTATACCTCTGTAGGTGATACCATAGCCTCCGCGACCGATGACGGATTCGATGCGAATGTCTTGGATGATCGTCCCCGGCGGGAGATCGGTAGGTAGATGTTGTTGCATGGTGGTATTCTCTTTTGTTGTAGTGCGAATGTATTTGGCGTAGATCGTATATGGTGAGTTAGCTTTTCGTTGAGCCAGATTGTGGGATGGGGGGCGCGATGGCTTGCTCATGAATGGTGATGCCTCAGAATGTCTTCCGAGGCGAAAAAATCGGGGAAACAATAGCGCAAAAGCACACAAAAATGCATCGGATCATGATATTGGCATTTTGCTTATGTGTGATGATGAGAAGGGAGATATCTCCTTATAGCAGGCGCGGCTTTCAGAGATGGTTGAGCTGCTGATGTTGTTGGGTGTGAACCTTACTATCGGATCGTGATCTCCAGCTTGATCTCTCCACATGAGATCGTATCGCCACTCATCAGGGGGATAGCCCGATTGGGCTCGATGGCTACGCCCTCGATGCGAGTCCTGTTGGCTGATTCTTGATCAATGATCCAGAACTGACCATCATGGGCACGGAGTTGGGCATGCTGCCGCGATACTGAATGATCGTCGAGCTGGAGCCATGCGTTTGATTGACGCCCGATGATGACGGGGGCATTGTAGGATCGCATGATGTCTGCGTATGTAATGCTAGCACTGATGAGCTGTCCGCTGGGCAAACGACCAGATAGGAGAAGCTCTATTGCCTCTTGCTCGACCTCATCGCTTTTAGCTAGTGAGATCTGATTTATCGCCACCGAGCTTGCTTGGGCGGGCTTTCTAGTTCGCCCTCGTACAAGCAATATAAGGGAAAAAATACTAGTGAGAATGACGAGGAATGCTCCGATAACAAGAGCATATTGGACCGTAGGATAAGAGATGAGAGTTTTTATACTGTTGAACATAGTCGAGTTAATTTGTGCCTACTTATTCTACAAATCTCAATCGGGGGGGGGGCGGCTAGGTAGATATGAGTCTCCAGCTATCCCGCTAGGTCGCGGATGAGAGCTGGAGTATCGCCGAGGCGTGGTACTCTACTTTTGCAGGAGATTGAGAGCAAAAGCAGAGCGCGTGTGGCAGAATAGCTAAACGAATAGAATGAGCCCAGATGATTTTGTCTGTACTAATAATTAAGAACCAGTGCTCGCCTTTGGGCGACTTCTGCTTCTAGTACCGTGACCTGTTTCTGGAGTTTGGCAATTTCTTCAGGGGAGACACTCTTTGAGACGGCACTGCGGTGGGCGGCCTTTGCGCGTGCGAGTGACGCTTCACTGGCAGCAAGTTGCTTCTTGAGCTGAGCGTGACTAGCAAGCGTGCTGTCATGCGCGGTTTGAGCTTGCGCCTGTTGCTTGACAAGATTTTCTTGACGCTCTTGCGCCTGAGCAGGTGAGAAGCCTATGCCTCTCGTGCTCGGATCACCTGAGCAAGACACCAAGGAGAGCAGGACGAGAGCTGTCAGGGCTGGAGGGGTATAATTCATCAGAAATAAATGGGGGGATTTTTCTATGAGAGACTGAGCTCTCATAGAAAAGGGTGAGGAGGGAGGGGTTATACGGTTTGGCGTGAGACAGACAGCAGAGTGGTGCTATTTTTGACCAAGGCGCTGCGGTGTTCTTGGAGCACTTTGATGCGGTTGAGCAGGTCTGTCTTTTGGGCTGATGTTGTACTGGCTGCCGCAGATTGTGCTGTGCTGATATCGGTATCGATGAGGCGTACTTTATTGCTTACATCCTTGGCTACAGCCTCTTTTTGAGCCTTTGAAAAGGAGCTTTTACTTTTTTTCGCGCTGCTGATTTGGGATACTAGCCTTTTGTTTAACTTCGCTACTTGGTTGGTGCGTTTGTTGAGCTGATTGATATTAGCATTCAGATAGTCTTCAGTTCGCTTGTAGTATTCCTTTTTCTTGACAATGGATTTACCCCAACGCTGCCCGATGAAGATACCAACGAGGGCTGCGCCTGTAGCTACTAGAGCGGCAGTTCTATCATTTAGACCAAATGCTTTGCCGATACCGTATCCGATAACTGCGGCTCCTCCACCTGTGACAGCTGCCGCTTGTATTTGCGTTACAGTAGAATCGTTCATTTTGGAGCAGGAGGTCAAGCAGATGCTGCCCGTGAGCAGGACGGCTATGACTTGTTTTGAGAATGTGGCTTGTTTCATATTTAAGCTAATGAGTTGTTGAGAGAGACCAATGCGCCTCTCTGTCTTTTATAATGTTTTCTCTCTGCGAATGCAAGAAAAAATGACTCTTTCTATAATTATTCATTCGGGTAGTAGTGTGGTGTTAATAAAATCTGCGATCGTTTTCTAATTGTTATTTTCAAATATCGCTTTTCAAACAAGTTTGTATTGGGCGCAATATGATATAAGCTGGCTCAAAAGGCCTCGGGGAGGCTATCCCAGCTCGTGGTGTAGGCGGGACTGCTAAAGGAGCGGTGCCAGAGCTGCTCGGTGGCATGATTGGCAAAGTGGATTTTGTGTCCTGCGCGCTGCAGCTCATCAAGCGTCTCCATGAGAGGGCTCGTCGCGGGCTGTGGATGGTCAAAGGTGGGGTGAAAGGATTCCTTTGCCATGAGTCCACAGAGGATGACGCCTATTTTCTTGTACGCGAATCCAGGGCGGTAGACGCGCTCCAGTAGCGCAGTAGCGGCGGCCGTGTGGGCGCGGGTGTCGTCGCTGGGGTGGGGGAGCGTGACGGCGAGGCTGCTGGAGTATTGCTGCGTGTGCTGGTCGAAGGGGGAGGTGCGCAAGACGACTTGCACATCGCGCGCGAGCAAACCCTCGCGGCGCAGATTGCGCGCGGCCTTCTCGACGAACTCGCAGAGCACGCCGCGCAGCTGCTCCCAGTCATCAATCCCCTCCTTGAGCGAGCGGCTGACCATGATCTGCCCGCGCGTGCTCTTCGGCTCATCGCCTATGCAGGATTTGCCGCTGAGCTCGAGGGCGAGGCGCTCGCCTGTCACGCCGAACTGGCGGCGCAACAGATCGAGGCTGGTGCTCGCGAGATCCAGCGCATTCTGAATGCCAAGGGCGCGGAGGCGGGGGGCGAGTTTCTTCCCCACGCCCCAGATGTCGGAGACGGGGGTGCGGCTGAGCAGCGGCTCCCAGCCTTCGCCATGGCGAAGGGCGTAGACGCCGCGGTGCTCGGGGTTCTTTTTCGCCTGCTCATTGGCGAGCTTCGCCAGCGTCTTGGTCGGGGCTATGCCGACGCTCGTCGTGATGCCTGTCCAGCGTCGGATGCGCTGGCGGAGGGCGCGGCTCTCCTGCTCCCAGTCGGTGTACTGCTCGTCATCGACATGGGCAAAGGCCTCGTCGATGCTGTACTGCTCGATAGCGGGGAGTGACTGCTCGAGGATGCCAATCACGCGGTCGGAGAAGTCGCCGTAGAGCCTAAAATTGCTCGAGCAGACGATGGCATGGTGCTGCTCGATACGGGCGCGACACTTGAAGTAGGGCTCGCCCATGAGGAAGCCCGCTGCCTTCGCCTCTGCGCTGCGCGAGATGATGCAGCCGTCGTTGTTCGAGAGGACGAGCAGCGGTCTTGCGCGCCAGTCGGGGCGCAAGACCTGCTCGCAGCTTGCAAAAAAGTTGTTGCAATCAAAGAGGATATACATGAGACCTCTTTTCGTTGCCTAGAAGGTGCCGCGCTTAGAGCTCGAGCTTGGCGGCGATGATGCCTGTGACGATCTTCGGGTTGGGCTTTGTGGCACTCGCCTTCATAACCTGTCCAGTGAGGTAGTTGAGTAGCTTCATGTTGCCACCCTTGACCTCGGCGACCTGCTTGGGATTGGCGGCGATGACCTCATCGACGAGTGTGCCGAGGGCTCCCGTGTCTGTTTTCTTGTAGCCCAGTGAGGCGGCAGCTTCTTCGGCTCCGCGCTCGGGGGACTCCCAGAGCAGCTCTTGGACTTCCATGGCTTGGTTGGCCGATACGATGCCTTCCTCCATGATGGCGATGAGCTCGGCGAGCTTTGCGGGCTTGATGGGGCACTCGGCGATGCCGCAGCCGCGCTCGTTGAGGGCGGTGCTGAGCTTGTTGATGATCCAGCTAGCAGCCTTGCGCGGGGCGGGGCTGAGCGGGGCGATCTCTTCAAAGTAGCGGCACATGGCACTATCCATGAGCAGCGAGTTCGCCTCGCTTTCGGGAAGCGCGTATTGGTCGATGAGTCGCAGCTGGAGGGCGTCAGGGAGCTCGGGGAGCTGGTCGCGGACGCGCTCAAGGATGGGGGCGGGGCGTACGGGGATGAGGTCGGGGCAGGTGTGGTAGCGGTAGTCGTGCGCGTTCTCCTTGGTGCGCATGACGATGCTCTCGCCGCGCTCGTCGTCCCAGCGTCGCGTGGACTGGATCTGGGCGATGCCGCGGTCGAGCTCGTCAGCTTGACGCGCGATCTCAAAGAGGATGGAGCGGCGCGCGGCGGAGACGGAGTTGATGTTCTTCATCTCGATTTTCTCTCCGAGCTTTTCTTGTCCTTTGGGACGCAGCGAGATGTTGACATCGCAGCGCATCTGTCCCTTTTCCATATCGGCATCCGAGATGCCGCCTTTGATGAGGATCTGCTGGAGGCTCTTGAGGTAGGCATAGCACTCATCCGCACTCGTGATGTCGGGGGCGGAGACGATCTCCATGAGCGGCGTGCCGCCTCGGTTGTAGTCGACGAGTGAATAGGTGGGGTAGTGGGTGAGCTTGGCCGCGTCTTCTTCCAGATGGATGTGGTCGAGCTGGACGTAGCGCACGACGGGACCCTCGGACTTGATCTTCGCGCTCTTGGGGAAGGCCCAGGAGTAGAGAGGTACGCGGCCGCCGAGGCAGAGCGGCAGATCCAGCTGGCTGGTCTGGTAGTTCTTTGGCATATCGGCGTAGAAGTAGTTCTTTCTATCCCATTTGGAGAGCTCGGGGTTGCCACACTCGAGCATGAGACCGGTGAGGACGGTGCGCTCGATGGCGAGCTCGTTGAGCACGGGGAGAGCTCCGGGCATGCCGAGGCAGGTGGGGCAGACATTGGTGTTGGGCTCATAGCCAAAGCCAGCTTGGCAGGAGCAGAACATCTTGGTGTTAGTCTTGATCTGGCAGTGAACTTCGAGGCCTATGGTGACGAGGTAATCAGAGATGGGCATGGGAGACGTTTGTTGATAGAATCGTTTGAAAAAGGGGATGTCGCGTGTGCGATGCCGCGCTTATGGCTGGCGAGATTGGCTGATGAAGAGGATCTCGCTCTCGCGGAAGGCCTCGTCCATATCGAGGAGAAAGGAGCTGTCAAAGACGACATTGAACCAGTAGTGGTGCGTGACCTCGAGGTTGTAGTAGAGCTCATCGAGCGTGTGGGCGAGCAGCTCGTGGGATTCCTCCTCGGGGTGGATGGGGAGGGCGGCGATGCGGACGTACTCTGTGCGCATATTCCAGAGCAGTCGCTGGATCTCTGCCTGCGTGGCGCGGAAATCCTGGCCCTTTGTGTTGGAGAAGTAGCGGTAGAGGTACTTTGTATCGGGGCGCAGGGTGTCGAGCTTTTGGAGATAGGGCTTGATGGCCTTGCACTGGGAGCCTGCACTCTGGGTGTCGGCAATACGGCTGAGGTGATCGAGGATGGCTGTGTCGGGGGCGATGAGTCGCTTGAGCCTCGCGAGCTCGACGTTCTCTTCTCTCGCGCTGAGCTTGGGCAGGACGGGCTGGTTGGGCGGCAGCATGCTTGTGTCAAAGAAGTTCGTCCCCTTGAGGTCTTCAAAGGCCTGGTAGAGAGAGGTCGAGCCAAAGCAGCGCGCGCGGTAGAGGCTGGCGAACTCGACGTCGATGTTGCGGTAGGCCTCGATGATGTTCTGGTTGAGCTCCACGTCGATGGCGTCGGGGTGGGTGTATTCGTAGCCGCTGAGCTCGATGTCGAGACGGATGAGCTCGCGGGTGAGGGCGCGGAATTCGGCGGTGGCCGCATCGGCCTCTGCCTTCGAATCAATGGGGCTGAGTAGCAGCCAGAGTTTTTGCGTCCCGATGAAGATGCGGCGTCCCGTTGCCTCGGCTTCCTTTTGCGCGATGAGGGCAGCTTGGTCGTCGGCTGGCGCAGGGGGGACTTCCTCCTCAGACGCATCGGGGTTTTCAGCGAGCTCTGGGAGCTCGGGGATGTCGGAGGCGACGATGTCCTGTGTATCCTGCTCTGTCGCTGTCTGACCCGCTATTTCGCTGTCTTCTCCCGCGTCGAGCTGCAAGATTTCAGCCTCGTCTCGAGGCGCGTCAGGGTGGAGCTCCTCGGGGCTCTCTTCCTGTATCTGCTCCTCCGCGATGGGGGGTGCTGTGCTTTCGCTTTCCTGCTGAGGCAGGGCGGCAGCATCAGGCGTCAGCTCACCCTCAGCAGCAGACGCGGGGAAAGCGAGCAATAGCATATAGGCGAGAAATGTACACTTCATCCGCTGTCTATTATACTGAGTCACGC
>CAYJID010000034.1:0-14404 GCA_964370135.1 uncultured Akkermansia sp.
GGATTTCGACGGCGGCGGCTTGGTCGATGATGGGCTTGAATTGGCGCGCTTTTTTCCCCGCTGCGTGGAGCTTTTCTTGCGCTCGGTGCGTCGTGAGGAACTCGTCGACGTAGTGCAGAGGTAGCTCAGGAAAGCGTGCATTGAGCTGAGTGCCAAAAGCGCGCACCTTTTCACAAGCGCTGCCTTCACTGCCATCGAGGCGTAGGGGGAGTCCGAGGACGAGGGTCTGGATGCCGCGCTCAGCGATGAGGCTCGCGATGCGGGTAAGGGGATCAGTGGTCGCGAGTGTGATGCTCTCAACAGGGTGAGCGAGGATGCCGACGGGGTCGGTGGCGGCGATGCCGATACGGGCTTGACCAAAGTCGATGCCAAGGGCGGGGTGCATGGGAGGGGAAGGGGGGGAGGAGGGGGATACAGAGAGAGCCCACGGCTGAGGTGGGCTCTGTGAGAGGGAGGGAGTATACTACTTATGTATACTCGCTGGGGAGCTGGTCGACGATTTTTTTGATATCATCGGCGCGGTCCTTGCGTGCGACGAGGATGGAGTCGCCTGTGTCCACGACGATGAGGTCATCGACGCCGAGTAGGGCGATGCGCTTGTTCTGCGTCGAGAATACGATGTTGCCCGCGGCATCAATGCTGCTCAGGGCGGTGTTGGCGGCATTGGCTGCCTCGTCCTGTGGGAGATACTTCGCGAGTGAGATCCAAGAGCCGACGTCGTCCCAGTCAAAGTTCGCCTCAAAGTTGAGCACACGGGGGGCTTTCTCCATGAGGGCAAAGTCGATGGAGATGGGCGTGAGGGTGGGGAACTGCTGCTCGATGAAGAGGGAGCTGTCCTCTGTGGCGATGAAGCGGTCGATGAAGTCGGCGAGCTCGGGCGTGTGGGTCTCAAGCTGCGTGCGCACATGCGCGATGCTCCAGATGAAGATGCCTGCATTCCACGTGAAGCTGCCTGAGGCGAGGTACTGCTCGGCGAGCTCGGGCTTGGGCTTTTCGCAGAATCGGACGACCTCGTGGCAGTTGTACTGCAGCGTGGCGTCCTTGAGCTTCTCGGCGCGCTCGATGTAGCCGTAGCTGGGGCAGGCCCAAGTGGGCTTGATGCCGATGGTGATGAGGGCTTCTTCGCGATCGGCGAGGCAGAGCGCCTCGTCAGCGAGGCTCTGGAAGGCGGTGTCGTTGAGAATGAGCGAGTCGCTGGGGACGATGATCATGCTCGCCTGTGGGTCGCGGCGGGCGATGAGCGCGATGCCGAGTGCGACAGCGGGAGCCGTGTCGCGGCGGGCGGGCTCGGCGACGATGTTCTCCTGCGGGATGCTCGCGGCCTGCTGGCGCACCTCGTCGAGCTGTACAGCATTGGTGAGGATGATGATGCGCTCGGGGGGGATGATGCCGCTGAGGCGGCTGATGGCCTGCGAGAGCATGCTGCCCTTGCCGTCAAAGTCGAGCAGCTGCTTGGGCTTGTTGTTGCGCGAGAGCGGCCAGAAGCGTGTGCCGCTGCCGCCAGCGAGGATGAGGGCGTAGTGCTGGTTCATATTCTTATCAGTTGTGTGAGTGGGTGGGGGGAAACAACAACGCCCGCCCTAGGGGGCAGGCGTCGAGTGGGGAAAGTTCTTCTCTCTTAGTACTGGCGTGGTGCAGGGTTGCGATGCCAGCTGAGTACACCCTTGGCGACGGCGTAGAGGTAGGCGATGAAGAGTACGCCGAGGAAGACCATCATGGAGATGAAGGCGTCGGGATTGTGCATCACCACGGACTTGAACTGCACGGCCCAAGGATAGAGGAAGACGACCTCCAAGTCAAAGATGAGGAAGAGGATGGCCACCAAGTAGAACTTGATAGAGAAGTAGGCGGGCGAGCCTGCGCCCTCAGGGAGGACACCGCATTCGTAGGGGATCTGAGCCGCAGCACGTGAGCGCACACGGCGACCAAATACCATGCTCAGGATGATGATCATGCCAGCAAAGCCGAAGCCTGCGACTACCTGAATGAGGGCGGAAAAGTATTCTTGGAGCATAACGTGGAGGTGAGGCTTTTATAGCAAGCGGACGCGGACTTGTCAAGGTCAAATCATCAGAGGGAGCTCGTCGAGCTCATCATTCTGCGGCCACAAGCCCTGCTTGACCATGAAATCATACCAGAGATGGCTCATCTGCTCAAAGTGCAGCGGATTGACGTGAAAGTTCATCAGCGTGTGATCCACGCGCGCGGCGAGGTAGTACTCGACGGCATTGCCCATGTCTTCCCACTCATTGCAGAACCATTCGCTCGCTTCTATGTCTTGGAGCGGGTCGCGGTCGCCATGGGCGCAGAAGAGGGCGGGGAGGTGCTTGCGCAGCTTCTTGGAGGGGTTGTAGCGCTGGGGGTGGCGTGTCTCAAAGGAGATGTTGAGCATCTGCGCCTCGGGGGATTCGGAGTCGACGATGCCGCGGAAGATGGCGATGGCAGCGGGCATGACGGGGAGTGTGACGGGCTTGCGCCACAGGTACCATTTCTGCTGCTTCATGCGGGGCATGCCGACATGCAGAGCCATGAGGGCACCCGCGTCCGCACCCGCGAGGGTGATTTTGTCAATGGCGATGTGGAGAGCCTCGGCGTTGTTGCGCAGCCAAGCCCAGAATTCCTTGCCCTCGCTGAGGATCTCCTCGCCTCGCAGGTCGTAGTGCTCACGCGTCCTGTACTCGGGGATGAGAAAGGTGATGCCGCGCTTGGCAAAGAAGAGTGCCCAGGGGATGACCTCCTCCATGTAGGTGCGCATCCACATGCCGCCATGAAAGAAGCCGATGCAGGGCGCGGGCTCTATGCTCTTTTGCTCGGGCTCATAGATGTGGACGCGCAGCTGGATGCCGTCGCTGAACTGCTTCCAGACGATGCTGCGGCTCGACTGCATGTCGTCGCTGTTGCGCATGGGTGGGGGTGTGGGAGAGGGGAGCATGACGTAGGAGGAAAGGGGCTGAGGAGAGGCGTGTCTAGTATGCAATGTTCTTGACAGAAAATCAAGTCTGATGTAGATTATTCTTCATAATGAATGCTGGTTTAATCTCTCCTCTGATGGGGCTGTCGTGTACGCTGTGCACACTGCCTACACTCTTGGCTGCTCCTGCTACGAGCTCTATCACTTCTAGCCCTGTGCTCGCCGCCGCCGAGACCTCGCCAGCTGCCCAGGCGGGGGGGCTGAGCTACCCTCATCAGGATAGAGCGCGCGAGATGGGTGAGAGTCTCTACAATACATGGCGTCTGAGTATGTCGCGTCGTGATGAGCAGAGCTGGCAGTCGGTGACGCCGCGCTCACGCCAGATGCGCGTGCGCAATCTGGTGCGCTCGATGCACGGCACGATGGCGAAGGATTTCTTTGGCGACGAGGCCAAGCAGCTGCCTATGCTGGAAAACTTCCGCTTCATCGGCGCGATTGCAGGGGCAGGACGCCGCACGATGAATCTCGTCTACCTCGGCCGCCTACAGGTGGCGCAGAACAAGAGCCAAGCCGTCGCCTATGTGCTCTACCTCGTCGATGAATCGGGCAAGGGGCGCTGGACATTCGACCAGAGCCGCTTTATCTCGCTGGAGCATACGCCAAAGTACGCTGCGCGATTGAGTAAGAAGGACGTGACGCTGCTGCGTGACGTGGAGCTCTTTCACCCCTATCCCTCGGTGCCTGCGACCCCTCAGCCCGTCGGCGCCCCCGAGCTGCTGGGCAAGGTCTTTGTCGATAGCCCCGGACGCAAGGTGGATATCAAGATCAATGGCGTCTCTCCCCATGAGTTCTACGATGAACGCCGCGCGGATGTCATCCTCGGTGGCCTCAAGAAGGGCAAGAATACGGTGAGCTACACGATCTCAAACGTCGCGGGGGCTCCGCGCAGCAGCTTTGCGATCGGGCTCTTCGTCATGCCGACCGTAGCAGGGCATCAGCCCAGCGTTGTCTTTGAGCATATTTTGGATGCGAAGATGAAGGCGCAGGGAGGCAGCTTCACCTTTTATGTAGGCAACTCCTTGCTTGCGCCGATGAATCCTGACTACAAAGGCCCGCGCGCCGCTCCCTTCCGTCCTGTCCCTCTCAAGAAGAAAAAATAAGCAGATCGTCTCTCTCTCTCTGCTTCTCAGAGTAAATAACAACGCGCGCGTGCTGGAGATCAGCATGCGCGCGTTGTTGTTGATCTGTAGGAAACTACCTGTTGAAGGGGTAGTCATCGCCATCGCCAAAGCTGATGCCGACTTCCTTTGCTTCCAAGATGATCTGGCTTTCCTTGTCCACGAGCTGGAGGGAGCTGACGGCTTCCTCGATGGGCATGGATCTCATCTTCGTGCGCTGCAGTGCGACGGTGCAGCCGAATTTGCCGCGTTCAATGAGGTTGATCGCCTTGGTCCCACAGCGTACGCCGAGCACGCGGTCGAAGGGGATGGGCGAGCCGCCGCGCTGGGTGTGGCCGAGCACGCAGTAGCGTGTCTCAATGCCTGTGATTGTCTCGAGCTTCTTGGAGAGGAAGGAGCCGATGCCGCCGAGGCGCACCTCGCCCTTCGTCTCTTCATCTAGTGTGAGGAGTTGACCGCCGAGTTTCGCGCCTTCGCTTACGACGACGATGATCTCGCGCTGCATGAGTGCTTTGAGGAGCTCGATTTTGCGAACGACCGCTTCGAGAGTGAACTCGATCTCAGGCAGCAGAATGACGTCTGCGCCCCCTGCCATGCCGCCGTAGAGGGCGATCCAGCCCGCGTGACGTCCCATGACCTCGACGACCATCATGCGCTGATGCGCCTGCGCTGTCGTGCGGAGGCGGTCGAGGTTGCGGCTGACGACGTCGACCGCTGTCATGAAGCCGAAGGTGTAGTCCGTGGCACTCAGGTCGTTGTCAATAGTCTTGGGAACACCCACGATGGGCAGACCGATGGATCGGAGCTCAAGTCCGATGGTCTGGGAGCCGTCGCCGCCGATGACGATGAGGGCTTCAAGCTTGAGGCGCTCGACGGTGGCCTTGGTGGCTTCGAGTACCTCAGCGGCGATCTCCGCACGACCGCCTATGCCAGTCTTGACGGTGAAGTTGCCCTTGTTCACCGTCCCGAGGATGGTGCCACCCTCGGAGCGGATGTTGAGGCAGCGCTGGGGGGTGAGGATTTCGAAGCGTTCATCGTCAGGCGTGGAGAGCAGTCCTTCAAAGCCGTCTTTGAAGCCATAGACTGTCCAGCCCTTGGCTGAGGCGGCACCGACGGCACCCTCGATAACGGCGTTGAGTCCAGGGCAGTCGCCGCCCGCATTGAGTATTCCTATATTCATATCAGAGTTATTTTGGTAGACGCAGGAAGCGCGTTGTGTCTTGAGGTGCCTGAGCACCGAGTGAGCTTTGGTATTCTACCCATGACTGCCATTCCTTCCATCCATCGTTGAGGAAGCGGCTCGCCAAGGTATAGCGACCGTCGCGTGAAGCGCCGAGGATGACGACGCTCATGCGGCGGGGGAGGGTTTGCACCGTGCCCTCAGGTCCCAAGGGGATCTTGATGGAGGGGCGGCGTGCGGTGGCGATCAGGCAGCCGCCCGCCTTGACGGAGAGTGCGGCTTTGATCCCGTCGACGTCGCTACGCTGACCGAGCAGCTTGTTGGAGTTGACAGCGGTGACGGTACGTGTGCCGTAGGGCGAGCGGATGGTGCAGACGTTCTGCCTCTGCGTGGCCATCAGCTGGAAGGAGGGCTTCTGATGCGCGTACATAGTGAGTAGCGCGAGGTCGCGAGCCGTCGAGTAAGAGCTGGCGGCTCCGTGGACGTCCATGAAGTGCGTCTGACTCATGCCCAGATTGCTCGCGAGCCTGTTCATCTGAGCGAGGAAGGCTTGCTTGGGCTGGCTGGGGTTGAGCTGGTAGCCGCAGGCGTAGGCGAGCGCGATGGCACTACCCGAGTCCTCCCAGAGCAGGGCGGAGTAGAGCGCGTCGCGGATGGTGATCTGGTCACCGGGCTTGAGCTTGAGCAGATTGGTCTGAGACCACTGGGTGACCTCCTGGGGGATGTTGATGAGCTGGTCGGCAGGGATATTCTTGCTGGCGATCCAGTCAAAGACGACGGCGACCGTCGCGACATTGGTGAGCATGCCTATAGGTCGGCGGGCGACGGAGTTGGCTGAGTAGATGATGCGTCCTGTGTTGTTTTCGACGGCGACATAGCTGACCTGATTGGTGGGGGCAGGTGGCATGAATTCGTCGACAAGTTGGCAGCTGCTCAGAGTGAGTCCGCAGAGTAGTCCGGCACCGATGTGTGTATAGTAGTTGTTCACGTGTGTTGTAGTATCGTTAGATGAGTGTTGGATAAAGATTCTGTGCGAGCTCGGGGGCGCTCGTATGTGGCGTGGGTTTGAAAGTGGCGGATCATTCGCCCTCGCCGCAGCAGCAGTTGCTATCGTCGGGGCAGGGGGGGAGGGGCTCGATCAGATGGAGCTCTCCAGGCATGCGGTCGCCAAAGATGATGCCTAGATCGCGAGCTGTGCGCACGATGTGGCTCTTGGGGTCGACGAGACGGTAGTCCACGATGGATTCGTCGAGATCTATGGTTTCTATTGTGAGACCATTGAGGATGAGTGATTTGCCGAATTGCTCCGTCTCGATGAGCTTGACCGCCTCGACGCCGAATCGCAGACCGAGGATGCGGTCAAAGGCGCAGGGCGCACCCCCACGCTGGGTGTGACCGAGCACGCAGTAGCGTGTCTCGATGCCTGTCATCTCCTCGAGGCGGCGCGAGAGCGCATTGCCGATGCCGCCGAGGCGTACCTTGCCATGCTCCGTGGAGGGGACGGTGACGTACTCGCCGTCGAGCTTCGCGCCCTCGGAGACGATGACGATGATCTCGCGCTGGCCGCTGGCCTTGCGCTGCTTGATACCAGCGACGACCTTGTCAAGGTCGAAGTCGATCTCGGGGATGAGCACGACGTCGGCCGAGCTGGAGATGCCGCTATGCAGCGCGATCCAGCCCGTGAGATCCCCCATGACCTCGACGACCATCATGCGCTGGTGGGCGCGTGCCGTGGTGCGTATCTTGTCGATGGACTCGCTGACGACCTCGACGGCACTCTTGAAGCCGATGATGTAGTCGGAGCTCGGGCAGACGTCGTTGTTGATGGTCTTGGGGATGGTGATGACGGGCAGTCCCTCTTCGGCAAAGAGCTTGGCCGTGAGGGCGGAGCCACCACCGCCGATGACGATGAGTGCCTCGAGTCCTAGTGCGGTGATGGTCTTCTTGGCCTTTGCCATGATCTCGGGATCCATGGAGTAGCGACCGAGCTTGTTGCGCGTGGTCTTGAAGCTGCCCTTGTTCGTCGTGCCGAGGAGGGTGCCGCCCAGTGAGCGGATCTTGTGCACCTTGGTCGGATTGAGCACTTCGTAGCGACCGACTCCCGCCGTAGGAAGTAGGCCTTCGAAGCCATCGTGGAAGCCCACGACGCGCCAGCCGCGCTTGTAGGCGGCCATGACGAAGCCTTCGATGACGGCATTGATGCCTGGGCAGTCGCCACCAGAGTTGAGGATACCGATAATCATGAGATGAAGAAATTATTTGCTGAGGGGTTCGCAGGGGATAGCACCCATGATCTGGGCGCAGAGGAAGAGGGCGCGGGGGTGGTGGAAGAAGGATTTCCAGAGGCTGCCTTTGAGCGTGTTCGCAGGGCTGCCATCGCGGTTGCAGTAGCCGTACCACTCACCATGCTTCTTGTCTTGGAGGTGGTCAAAGGACCAGTCGCGGATGTGCTCATGCCAGAGCTTGTACTTATCAGCTCCTGTGAGCTTCCATGCGAGGGCAGTGCCGATGAGGGCTTCGTCGTGTGGCCACCAGAACTTCATATTGTGCCAGTACTCCTGCACGGGCTTGCCGTAGACGTCGGTGAAGTAGAGCAGACCGCCAAACTCGGTGTCCCAGCCACGATCCAGTGACCAGTCGATCATCTGGCAGCCCATCTCGATGAGCTGGGCGTCCTTGCCTCGGTACTCTGCCTCAGCGAGGATGAACCAGCCGCCCTCAATGGCGTGTCCGGGGTTGAGCGTGCGCTCGTCGAAGTGGTCGATGATGTCGCCCTCGGGGGTGACGACCTCCATGACGACGCGCAATTCAGGCTTCATGAAGTAGGTCTTGATATCCGCGATGCAGCGGTCAATCCACTGGGTGTAGATGCCGTCCTGCTCGCCGAGGTAGCGGCGCAGCTCCTGCGCGGTGACGATGGTGATCATGCGTGGGGCGAGTCCCATGGAGGGGCGCTTGCCTGTGCTCTTCGGCGTCATCTTGCCGGGGGTGAAGTTCATATCGACAAAGATGTCGAAGTAGTGACGCGCGAGGCGTGCGCTCTCCTCGTCACCTGTCGCGCCATAGTGGGCAGCGCGGGCGATGGCGGTGAAGCTCTCGCTGTAGGCGTAGCGACGCTTGCGCAGAGGGGTGCCGTCAGCCTCGACATGGAAGTACATGCGACCATCCTCGCGGTCGACGCAGTGATCTTCGAGGAATTTCAGGGCACTCTCTGCGCTCGCGAGCCACTCGGGACGCTGCTCGATGTAGTTGTAGCAGGTGAGCAGCATCCAAGCCATGCGTCCTTGTGCCCAGACCTGCTTGTCTGTATCGACGAGCGTCCCATCACGGTCAAAACAGTGATAGAGACCGCCATGCTCCTCGTCGTTCGCGCGTGGGAACCAGAAGGGGATGACGTCGTTGAGCAGCTTGTCGAGGTAGAATTCTCCAGAAATGGGTTTTTTCATGATGATATCGTGGGGGTTGGGGAAAAGGACGATGGTTTGGGTATAGGGGTGGCGGATTACTTGCTAATCGCCCAGTCGAAGAAGCCGATGGCACTGAGCTCGGAGCGCAGGGCGTCCATGCTTGCCTGATCGGGGTTGCCCATGGGGAGGCGTGCAGGTCCGAGGTCGACGCCATGCCAGCCCATGATGACCTTGGCACAGCCCATGTAGCCACGAGCGGCGATGATGTTGATCATCTGGACGGAGAGGGACTGGAGCTGCTGAGCGCGTGCCATGTCGCCGGCGTTGAAGGCGTCGATGAGGTCCAAATAGAGCTTGGGCGCGAAGTTGAAGGAGGAGCCGACGGCACCCTTGGCACCTGTGGCGAGCGCGCCGAGCATCCACTCGTCGACACCCCATGGGCAGTCGTACTTGCCATTCTGGTAGGTGATGGCGTCCATGTAGAGGGCGAGGTCAGGGTTGGTGAACTTGAGACCAGCAAAGTTAGGAATCTTGGCCGCGGCGGCTTCCATGACCTTCGTGGGGTTGAAGGTGACGCCTGTGAGGACGGGGATGTCGTAGTAGTAATAAGGGATCTCGGGGGCACCAGCAGCGGCAAAGGCGCAGCAGTCGACGAGCTTGTCAATGCTGCCGGGCTTGAAGTAGTTGGGCGCATTGCTGGAGGTGGCGACAGCACCATTCTTGGCGGCGCATTCGGCGAGCTCACGTGCTTCATAGACGCTGTTGCTGCCTGTGTGGACGATGACGCCGATGCCATGCTTCTTGCCAGCTTCACCCCATGCGGCGATGTTTTCCATGCGCTCGACGAGCTGCATGTGGGCACTCTCACCCGTGGAGCCTGTGATGAAGACGAGCTTGATGCCTTGTGATGCGAGGAAGGCGGCTTGGTTGTCGACGAGAGACGCATTGCATGTGCCATCGGCATTCATGGGGGTGTGCGTTGCTGCGACGAGACCGTGTAATTCGAGTGATGTTGTCATAATATGAATGTTTAATGGATATTGTCCGCTTGTCATTGTAGCGTTTTTGTCGAGTCATGACAAGCTTATCTTGCTAATCTCTATATAATGCTTAACACGAATTGGTTAGAATTCCGTGTAAAAATATCTAATTGTTTTATACTTTACGTGAATTGACATTTTGCCGCAATATGGCACAATGTTTGACATGAGCCGATTCGGATACTATCGTATAGCAACTGCTGTCCCTCGCCTGCGCGTGGCGGATGTCCTGTTTAACCTCAAGTCCATGTTTGAGTGCATGGATGAGCTAGCTGAGGATGAGCAGGCTGATGTGGTGCTTTTTCCCGAGCTCTGCCTTACAGGCTACAGCTGTGGTGATCTCTTCTATCAGACCACGCTCCAAGACGCCGCAAAGCAGGCACTGCTCTGCTGGGCGGAGATGACGGCTGATATGCCCTGTATCAGCGTCATTGGTCTGCCTCTCGTCATCCAAGGCGCGCTCTACAATGTCGCCGCCCTCGTGCAGTCGGGCAAGGTGAAGGGCATCGTCCCCAAGAGTATCCTGCCCAACTACGCTGAGTTCTACGAAAAGCGTCACTTCCGCCCTGCAAAAGAGCTCCGCGTCGACCACATCCTGCTCCAAGGCGAGCGCATCCCCGTGGGTACAGATCTCCTCTTTAGCAACGGAGGTGCTCTGAGCATAGGTATCGAGCTCTGCGAAGACCTCTGGAGTCTCGTGCCCCCCAGCAGCTACCTCGCCCGTCACGGCGCGCGCCTGCTGCTCAATCCCAGCGCGAGCAACGACTACGTCGGCAAGGCCGCTTACCGTCGCTCGCTCGTCCTCCAGCAGAGCGCACGCTGCCTCGCCGCCTACGCCTATGCCTCGGCGGGCGTGCATGAGAGCACGCAAGATCTCGTCTACAGTGGGCATGCGCTCATCGCGGACAATGGTCGTCTCGCAGCCGAGGGCGCGCGCTACCAGCGCGGCTCCAGCTATGCCTGTGCTGACATCGACCTCGAGCGACTCGATGTCGTGCGTCAGCGCGAGAGCTCCTTTTTCGACGCATCCATCCCTGCTGAGTATGCACAGGTACGCGTCATTGAGCTCGACGCGCTGCCTGAGGACTGCGACCTCTACCATGCGCAGGTGCCCGCTTATCCCTTCCTCCCCTCGGAGGAGAATCGCGCGGAGCGTTGTGAAGAGATTCTAGAAATCCAATCCCATGGCCTCGCGAAGCGCATGGAGTGCTCGGGTGCGGAGTCGCTCGTCATTGGCATCTCGGGGGGGCTGGACAGCACGCTCGCGCTGCTCGTCTGCCTGCGCGCCTGTGCGCTGCTGGGCAAGAGTCCTGAGATCATCACGGCGGTGACGATGCCAGGATTTGGCACGACGGGGCGCACCTATCAGAATGCCGTCGAGCTCATCAATCTCGTGGGCGCGACCTTTGCGGAGATATCTATCAAGGACGCCTGCCTGCTGCACTTCAAAGACCTCTGCTTTGATCCCAAGATGCGCACCAATACCTACGAGAATGTCCAAGCCCGTGAGCGTACGAAGATCCTCATGAACATGGCCAACAAGCTCAACGGCATCGTCGTCGGTACAGGCGATCTCTCAGAAATCGCGCTGGGCTGGTCGACCTACAATGCGGATCATATGAGCATGTACGCGGTGAACTGCTCCATCCCCAAGACGCTGATCCGCTGCCTCATCGAGCATGTAGCGGAGCACTCCGATGAGCAGCTGGCGGCGACGCTCTATGATATCAATGACACGCCTGTGAGCCCCGAGCTGCTGCCGCCCGCAGAGGATGGGAGCATTGAGCAGAAGACCGAGGACATCATCGGACCCTACGATCTGCATGATTTCTACCTCTACCACTTTATCAAGTACGCAGCTTCACCAGAGAAGCTGCGCGTGCTGGCGGGTTTCGCCTTTGAGGAGCGCTTTGACCCTGAGACGCAGGAGAAGACGCTGCGGACATTCCTACGTCGCTTCTTCACGCAGCAGTTCAAGCGCAGCTGCATCCCCGATGGACCGAAGGTGGGCTCGATCTCGCTCTCCCCGCGTGGAGACTGGCGTATGCCGTCGGATGCGTCCTTTGCGGGCTGGTTATGAGGCGGGCTGAGGGCTGAGAGTTATGAGGCAGGGCGCGCGCGCGTGCCCCCTGCCTCCCCCTGCCTCCCCCTTTTTTCCATTGCGGGATTAGGGCTGATCCTTTTTTGCCTCCATGATCGCCTGACGCTGTCGCCGCGCACGCTCCAGCAAGGCCTCCGTCTGCGAGGGCAACACATCGGCAAAGGCGATAATCTGCTCCGCCTGTGCGGGCACCCTCTTCGCAAACTCCTCCTTCAAGAACTGCTGCAATGCCAGAATATCCTCTGGCGTCTCCGCTGTGATGAACAGCAGCTCTCGCTTCAATGTCAATAGACTCAGCTCGATGCTCGGATCTATATTCTCCGCCTTGAGCTCCTCACTGAGCACGTTCAAGCCCTCTGCGATGTCCGACCCAGTCGCATCGAGGCGCTGGTGGATGCGTATGCGCTCCGCGCTGAGCTTCTTTGCGAGATCGGCGGCGATACGCTCTTGTTTCCTGATATTGAGCGTATCATCCGTGTCGATAGCCTTCGCCTCCTCGAGAAGAAAGGCATTGTGCTTTTTTATCACTTCTGAGGAGGCTTCGTAAGCCATCTGGAGTGCCTGCGCCTTGGCGAGCCCTGTTGCGCTCCGTGCAAGGAGTAGTGCCCGTGCCTGCTGCTCGTTTGCCTCGAATGCCGGCGCGAGAGCTTGCTTGAGGCTCGCCATATCCTTCCTGCTGCCGACAAAGCCTCCCTGCGCCACGCCAGATGCATCGAGGATGAGTATTGTGGGAAAGCCTCGCACCTGATATTTTTCTGCCAGCGCTGCGTTCGTCCGCGCGAGCTCAGCTGTCTGCTTGCCCTGTGGGTAATCTAGCTCGACGAGGATGAGTGACTCCTGCACGTACTGGGCGAACTCAGGCGTGCTGAGGACATGTTTCTCCAACTCCTTGCAGGGGCTGCACCAGTCGGAGGCAGTGAAGAGGATGAGGACTTTTTTTTCCTCTTGCGCGGCCTGGGCAAGGGCCTGAGGCAAGTCTGTCTTCCACGCGATGTCAGAGGCGAGGAGAGGGACAGTGAGTGCCGTTAGTGTCGTCAGTGTGAGTGTTGTATATAACGATGATTTCATAAGTAACTATTTTTAAAGGGAGCTTCTCTTGCCTCAAGAGACAAGATTTTGAGATGATTGTGAGCTGGATTTTTCACAAATTGCATGTCCATTTGAGCCCCGAGCCCCCCACGATATCTTGCGCGGGAGAAGCGACGGGAAATACAGCTGAAAAGCACTCAAAAGAGGCTCGTCAAAGCAATCCGAGATCTCGCTTCACGAGGCAGCATTTGAGTACGTTGCATGCAGGAAGAAGCACTCATATCGACAGTCTAGTTGCAAAATTCGCCTATAGCAAGCAAAAAAGAAGAAAGACAAGAATATTTCTAGTTGTATAATAATTGATGCCGATATCTCCCAAGACAGCTCCATATCAAGCATGCGGGTTGGAGAGGCTGCGATGTCTCGGCTATCCTCGACTCGGAGCGAGGGGCCGGTGCTGGAGAATATACTTGTATGAGAACAAAAGATAGTCTATCATCAGCAAGCTTCAATTTTCTCGCGAGGCAAGATCTAGAGACAAATCGCATGCCGATTTGGGACCAGAGCACTCCATGACACCTCATGGGGGAACGCGATGGGAGTTTTGCTCGAACTGGTGGCTTGCCCTCAGAGGCGAAAAATCGAGGGGAAATACAGCTGTAAAAGAACACGGAAGATGTCTCGTGACGTGATTTTTTGTACGTTCTTATTTAGAATGGCGGAAATTGAGAAACTTTCATCACACCCTATTCTGTTTAATCATGAACTGTCCCCCCCTTATGCCCCTCCTCACACGATGAAAAAGCGAGTTTATTATCATTTTGGCCTGAAAGCACCCTTATGGGTGCTGCAATTATTGCTACTCTTGATGATCGCGCTGCATTCGCTCATGGATGATTACGTGGCTGAGTATTCCATTCTAGAATGCAGTCAACTCCTTTTGATCTTCATGACCCTGTTGATGGCACTGAAAGGGTATTGGAATAGATCCATCCCTGTGGATGTGAGGCGCTGTTTTTTGCTCGTCGCTTTCGTCGCTCTTTTCTTGTTGGCAAGGGAGACGAGCTGGGGGAGATTTTTTTATTATGACGAAAGCTACGCTCTATCGGCAGATGAGAAAAAAATGCTCAAGCAGCTACCTCTTATCAAAATAGTGCGCTACTCGATGGTCATTCTTGCTGTTCTCGCAGTCTACTACGCGACCAAGCATTCTCTGTATGGAGTGATAGGGAATCACGTGAGAAAGGTGAAGATTTACCTCATAGATATTCTAATGATTGTTATAGGAGTATGCGCTGGAATCTTCTCAGAGGAGGTTCTGCATAACATCAAGTACGAGGAGATCAGTGAGCTGGTGATTTATATGGCGTTTTTTAACCTCTGCTATCGTTATGGGAACAATCTAGATGATTGCCTCGCTTTAGAGGAGAGCGAGCCCTCTAGCGCGCGAGAAGCCTCCTCTAGAGGGGATTGATGCTCACGCTGGAATCTCTCTCTTGACTGGGGCACTCCGTCAGAATCGTATCGTGACCACAGTCGCTTCATACCAAGGCCATCT
>CAYJID010000035.1:0-14029 GCA_964370135.1 uncultured Akkermansia sp.
CAGGACACCTCCTGCCCGTCCGAGCGAAGCGAGGTGAGGAGGAACCCAGCGGGTGAAGGGCGGAGCCCTTCTGGGGTGTGGGGCAAAGCCCCGCAAGCAGCGCGGAGCCAACGGCTCCGCAGGGCGTCAGTTCCGCAACATCATCACACGCCCGCATGGCAAACCCAGCACGGCGTCAACGCCGCCAACTGACGCCCCCTCAAACCTGCGCGCGAAGCGCGCCTCTATTCTACCGTCGCAAACGCGAAGCGCCCACGCAGAGCTGACACAACAACCTGCGTCCATTAGGGGACTTCTAAATTCTCGTCATTCTAAATAAGCAAATCGCGAAACTCGCGCCACGAGGCAGCTTTTGAGCGCTTTTCAGCTGGATTTCTCCCGAATTTTCGTCTCAGAGGTCACTCTGAGCCATCAATTCGAAAGAAATCCAACTTGAAAATCATCTCAAAATCTTACCTCGCGAGAAAATAGAAGCCCCCATTATAAGAAGCCCCCCCTTTTGTTTGACACCATTCCTCATTGACAGCTGCCACCAGCCGCGCTACCATACAGCGATGAAGCTTATTCGCATCATGGCAATCATCGCCATCGTCTTGCTCACCTCCTTTTTGGGTCCCTTCCTTTACCTCTTCCTCTTTTCCCTCTTGGAGCAGGTTCCTACCTCCCCCTTCGACTGGACTACTGAGATGACTGAGTGGAATCACACGTTGCATATCATCCAGCTCATCCTCGCCATCGCAGCACTCCTGCTCAGCTGCTATTTCGCGTGGCGCCTCGTCCATCCTGCGCTCGCCTGCCTCTTGCTATTGATTTATGGCTCAGGATTTCATCCTGTGGCAACTAAGGGGGCTTCTAAATTCTCGTCATTCTAAATAAGCAAATACAGAAAATCGCTTCACAAGGCAGCTTTTGAGCGCTTTTAGGCTGCATTTCCTGCGAATTTTCGTCTCAGAGGACACTCTGAGCCATCAATTCGCAAAAAATCCAGCTCTAAAATCATCTCAAAATCTTACCTCGCGAGAAAATAGAAGCCCCCCTAAGTATACAAGCCGCGCCCCCCTATTCCAAGACTTCCACGTCATCCTTCCAGAGGACCAGCCCCTGACCGATGACTACCGCACCTATATTTTTCATCCATGGTCCGAAACCATCACGAGCTTGAAGTCTCGGGAAGAACAATCTATCACCATGTTAACACACAATGAAGAACCCCTTATCCTCTCCAAAGGAATCGCCGTGAAAGGACAACACTGGCATCTCCTCTATCTAGATGACTTCACCTGGGGGGACGGCAAACAAGGTGTCGTGATCCGCACAGGAGACTACCCCGTATTCGCCGAGCTCGTCTATATCTCAACACTCTTCGTAGGCAGCATCTTCTCCACCTGCGGTCTACTCGGCATCGGCATACTCTGGAAAAGGAGGAAACGCGCGCAGGTGTAATCCCCCCGCGACAGCGTGCGCGTACTCACCCCGCGCACGCATTTTGATTGTCCCCTCAGATCAGGTGTGATAGGATGCGTGATGATCTTTCTTCGCGTGCTGATTTGGATGATAATTGCCCTGCTAGCCCTCCTGCTCTCTCTCGTCCTGCCGCTGCTCTATTATTATGTGTTCTTGACGGTGGAGCGACAAGGCAGCCCCTTCGACTGGTCTGCGAACTGGAGCTTTAATCTTAAGCTGCTGAACCTACACCTAGCGCTTGCCGCACTCCTGCTGGCGAACTACTTTGCGTGGCGTCTCATCCATCCGCTGCTCGGGCTGCTGCTATCAGCACTCTATATGCCAGTCCTTTTCTGGGCGCTGGTGACAGAAAATTATTCCGTCCCTACAGTCTTCTATACAGAGCTGATTTGTAGCGCAGATCAGACTGCTGACGCTGACTACAGCAGCTCGTTTTCCTATGCACATTTTTGTTACTTAAACCAATTGCAATTCATCGACGAACAAACGATCAGCCTCCAAGAAGGAACTGACACCCTTTTGCTGACGAAAGGAGTCGCGATGGAGCACAACTATCATTATCTACTCTATGCGGAGGATTTCACCTGGGGAGAGGGCAAGCGAGGAGTCGTGATCGGCTCGGGAGAATACCCTGAGCTCCCCAACACCTCCGCCCTCGTCGTAGGTAGCATCTTCTCCACCTGCGGCTTGCTCGGACTTGCCGTGCTCTGGAAAAGGAGGAAACGTCAGCAAGTGTAGATTCTCGCCGATCGTCTGCGTTCTTATGAGTACCAAGCCCTATACTTCACAAAACAAAAACAACAAACAAAACAAACCCATAGAAAAACAAAGAACATGAACAAGCTCCCCGCCCTCGCCGCCCTCGTCCTCGCCGCCGCCCTCGCGCTGCCCGCCTCCGCCCATCACAGCCACCGAGGAGGACATCACCACCACCGCCCCGCCGTCAAGAAAGTCGTCAAGAAAGTCGTCGTCAAGCGCGGTCCCGTGGTCGTCGTCAAGAAGAAGTACGTCAAGCCCTCCTGCGGCTACCGCTCCCACGCTCGCCCTCGCTACATGCATGCACGTCCAGGCTGGCGCCCCGCCCCTCGCTGCAGCCGCTGGTAGCATCTTATCACCCCCAGTCCCCTCACGCAAAAGCCCCTTCATCCGAAGGGGCTTTTTTCATGTACTCTCATCACGATCAAACAATTAACACGCACACACGCTGTAGAAAAATAAGGATTATTCCGTTCTATATACTAAGACTACCAAGCCTTTAAAACAAACAATAGAAAACAAAAACAATGAACAAATCCCCCCTCCTAGCCAGCCTCGCGCTCGCCCTATCCGCCCTCGCGCTGCCCTCCTGCGTCCACCACTCGCACCGCGAGCACGTCGTCGTGAGCAATAGAACCGTCCAACCCGTCGTCGTGAAAAAGCAACCCGTCGTCGTCAAGCACCAGCATGTCGTCAAGAAAGTCGTCAAGCAGCCCGTCATCGTCAAGAAAAAGGTCGTCAAAGAAAAACGCCCCTCACTCCGAAACGACCGCTACGTGAAGAAACACGCCCCACTCAAGCCCCAGCGCGTCTCAAAGAAGTCCTCCTTCACCAAGAAAGTCGTCGTCAACAAATATTCCCCCGTCAAGAAGAGGAAAGTAGCGAACAATAAAAAATCGCCCAAAAACGAGCGTCGCGTCGCCTCGCGTTATTAAAAAACCGATCAGTTCAAATGAAGAGCCCCCTCAGATGAGGGGGCTTTTTCTATAGGGCGGTCGGATGTCAATTTTCCTTGATAACTATCATTGATTTCGTGTGTATTAGTACGCTGATCATGAACATTTGAAGCACAAAAAAAAGAGCCTCCTTATTGCTCGAAAAAAATCTATCCTAAGAGCTGCGCCCGATCAGTCAAGTCGTGTACAGTCTCTACGCAAAAGACCCCTTGCATCAATAAGCCTAGGACTTATCTCACAAGAGATCTGATCTTTCCGTCATGATCGACGGCGATTGAAGTTGAGTTTCTTCGGCATGGCACTCTTTTTGTAGGGTGGCACGACCTGTCCACCGCGCTTGTGTACCTGACGGGAAAAGATACGTACGGCCTCGATGAGGACTGCAGTGCGGTTGCTCTGAGTCACGTCTGCGAGCTGGTCCAGCTTTTCTAACAAGGTCACTGGGCACCTGAAAACAATTAATTTGCTGTTCATGTAAATATAGTACCTCCAGATAAATAAAAAATCAAGAATAAAATTATTCATAAGTCTATTATTTTCCGTCACTTAGCGTATAACGGCTCAATCCTAATGATTAGGCTTTGCTCTTGCATTTGTGACATCAGCATGTTATAGTGTTTAGGGAGCAAGAAATCTATCATTTCCCCCACAATCATCGTAATTATGAGTGCTATTCCTAACGTACTGGCTGGTCGCTACGCATCCGCGGCTATGAAAGATATCTGGTCTGCTGAAGGCCGCATCGTCCTCGAACGCGAATTTTGGATCGCCGTCATGAAGGCGCAAAAGGACCTCGGGCTCGATATACCGCAGGAAGCAATTGATGCTTATGAAGCGGTGAAAACACAAGTCAACCTTGACGCCATCTTTGAGCGCGAGCGCGTTACACGTCATGATGTGAAAGCGCGTATCGAGGAATTCTGCGATCTGGCGGGGCATGAGCATATCCACAAGGGCATGACAAGCCGCGACCTCACGGAGAATGTCGAGCAGCTCCAGATCTGGAGCTCCATGCAGGTCATCTGTCACAAGGTCGTCGCCACCCTCGGTCGCATGGCCAAGCGCGCCACAGAATGGGGCGAGCTCGTCCTCGCCGCCCGCACGCACAACGTCGCCGCACAGGCGAGCACCATGGGCAAGCGCGTCGCCATGTTCGGCGAGGAGCTCTACCACTGGTCACAGGCATGGCAGAGCGTCATGGAGCGCTACAGCGTACGCGGGCTGAAGGGAGCCGTCGGCACACAGCTCGACCAGCTCTCCCTCTTTGGTCAGGACAAGGCGACCGTCACCGAGCTCGAGGAGCGCATCTGCGCGCACCTCGGCATCAAGCAAAAGTGGGACAACGTCGGCCAGATCTACCCCCGCTCCCTCGATTTTGAAGTCATCTCCGCCCTCGTCGGCCTCTCATCAGGCCCCAGCAGCTTCTGCAAGACATGGCGCCTCATGGTCGGACACGAGCTCTGCACCGAGGGCTTCTCCAAGGGGCAGACAGGCTCTAGCGCCATGCCTCACAAGATGAACCCCCGCTCCTGCGAGCGCATCAATGGCTTCCACGCCATCCTCAAGGGGCAGCTCAACATGCTCTGTGGCATCATCGGCGATCAGTGGAATGAAGGCGATGTAGGCTGCTCCGTCGTGCGCCGCTGCGCGCTTCCCGACGCCTTCCTCGCCGCCGACGGTCTCTTTGAGACCTTCATCACCGTCCTCGACCAGATGGATGTCTACCGCCCCGTCATCCAGACGGAGCTCGATCGCTATCTGCCCTTCCTCATGACCACCACCATCATGATGGCGGCTGTGAAGCGCGGCGTCGGTCGTGAGACCGCCCACGAGGTCATCAAGGAGCATGCCGTCGCTGTCTCCAACGACCTGCGCACTGGCAGCATCGCGATGAACGATCTACTCGATCGCCTCGGCGCGGACTCACGCCTCATGCTCACCCGCGAGGAGATCCAAGAGATCTACGACGCGAATGCAGGCGATACAGGCATGGCTCTCGAGCAGGTAGCCGCCTTCCAGACAAAGGTGGACGCCTACGCCGCCCAGCACCCCTCGGCCGTGGGCTATGTGCCTGGTGCCATCCTCTAATCCAACTCATGGGGGCTTCTCCACACGCCGCACGCGTGAGGAGAAGCCCCGACCATTGATTTGCTTACACTCGAAACCTCCAGCTCCCTCATCTCATGACGACGTCCCAGACCGAGCGCATTCTCTTTGAAAATGAAGCATACACCCTGACCTCTCAGCGTGTCACCCAAGGCGAGGACGAGGCATGGCTGGAGGGAGATGCCCTGCTGCACATCCGCCGTCCTAGTCAGGCTGGCAGTCAGGGGGAGGGGCGTACGATCGCTATCCCTCCCATCGCGCAGGGACTGCCGCGCTACCGAGGCGAGCTGCCTGTGCTCAGTGCGATGTACAAGCTCGCCATGCAGGAGCTGCACGCCACGCAAAACGCGCGAGGCGAGTTCACCGCAGGGGCGAGCTGGGATGGCGTCTGGACGCGCGACAGCGCCTATGCCATCATCCTCGGCGCGGCCCTAGCCATGCCCGAGGCGAGCCGCCGTAGCCTCGATGCGCGTGTGCAAGACGGTCGCATCCTCCAAGACACAGGCACGGGAGGCGGCTGGCCCATCTCTACCGACCGCGTCGTCTGGATACTCGCCGCCTGGACCTACGTACGCATCACGGGCGATACCGCGTGGCTGGAGAGCCGCATTGAGGTGATGCTCGACACCCTGCGTCAGGATGAGCGCATCCTGCGCCGTGAGCAGGGACTCTTCCCCGGGGAGACCTCCTTCCTCGACTGGCGCGAGCAGAACTACCCCGACTGGATGACACCCGCCGACATAGGCGCGAGCTACGCCTTTGGGACGAATCTGCTGCACGCCGCCGCACGCCGCGCACTCGCGTCTCTGCTGCGCCTGCTGGGTCGCAAAGAAGAGGCAGCAGCACTCAAGGCGGACTGCGCTGAGATCATGGAGTCGCTGCACCGCTGCTTCTGGGACAGGGCAAAGCGCGTCTTTGGTATGATACGCAGTGCTGATGGCGCGCTCGATGAGCGTCCCGACGCGCTCGCGAGCTCACTGGGCGTGCTCTTTAGCCTACTGGGGGACAAATCGCATGCCGCGATGATGCACCTGCCCCGCTCCGCCTACGGTACAGCCGTCTTTGGCCCCTCGAAGAGCTCGCAGCCTCAGAGCTATCACAACCGCACGGTGTGGCCCTTTGTCGAGGCCTACGCTCTGCTTGCCCGCGCGGAGCTGCAAGACCAGCAGGGCATGGCCTTCTCCATGGCCAGCATGCTACGCGCCTCCATGCTCTTTGGCAGCAACAAAGAAAACTTCCACGCCATGACGGGCGAGGCCGATCAGACTATTCAGAACTCCGATGGGCAGCTCTGGAGTGCGGCGGGCATGCTCGGCATGTTCTACCACGGTCTCTTTGGCATCCGCATCGACGGGCGCAACGTCATCTTCAACCCCTGCGTCCCCAAGGCCTACGCCGGCAGCCACTGGCTGATGGGACTGCGCATCGGGGAGAAAGTCATCGACGTCCACATCCAAGGCTACGGCTCCGAGATATGCAGCGCGCTGGTGAATGGCTGCATGTCCACCCCTCTCATCCCGCTTGACGGCGAGGGACGCCTCGTCATCGAGCTCGTCGTGCAGCCTAGCAGTGACGAGCCCCTCGACGAGGATGATGACATCCTACCTGTGCCCCAGCTCATCGAGGATCTCCCCGAGCCCGCATGGGACAAGCCCACGCGCAAGCTGCTGCGCTGGCATCCAGTCGCCAGCGCGACCGCGTACCGCGTCTTTGCCAATGGCAAAGCGATCGCACAGACCGCGACCTGCAGCTACACGCTGAGCTGTGCGCGCTCCTGCTCACGCTACCGCATCCAAGCAATCAATGAGCAGTGCTCCTCCTGCCTGAGCGTGCCCTATGAGGTATTCGAAGACGACTGCCTCAGCCTCAGCCTCGTCGATCGCGTCGGCCCTCAGGGCGAGTATCCCGTCGAGCAGGGACAGGCGTGGTTGCATCCCGATGCCGCCACGGCACAGCTCTACTTCCAGCCGCTCAAGCTGGCCGCAGGGAGCTATGAGCTGCGCGTCGAGTACAGCAATGCCGCGTACTCCCTGCGCGATGGGGATGGCTGCGCACTACGAGCTCTCTATCTCGATGAGCAGGAGATCGCCATCATGGCGCTGCCCCAGCAGGGGGAGCAGGATGACTGGGAGAGTTTTTACTGGACAGCCTCTTATGAGGTGGTCATTCCCGAGATGAGCGAGATTGCAGGCGAGGCACACGAGAGACGAATCTCATTGCGCTACACCGACGACTGTAGGAAAATAGGAGACAACCAATGCCTCGTGCGCTCTGTGATGCTCACCTGCCGCCCTTGGGAGAGTGAGCCGTGCTGTGCGTCTCCAGCCCACTAATAAAAAGAGCTGGTCTAGACTTTCTCCTTGAACTCTTGACCCCCTTTGTGATAGATTGGCAGTTGTGAATCATTTACCAACTTTGAACTGGAAGCGCCTGAGCGATCTCCCCGATAGAGAAGGCTTCGCAGGCAGCTATGCTGGCACGCACAACGACGCGCTCATCGTCTGCGGTGGCGCGAATTTCCCCGACAAACCCCTCTGGGAGGGCGGTCCCAAGGTCTGGACGGATGAAGTATTTTACATGAACGACATCGTCGCCGGCTGGCGTGAAGCTGCCCCCCTGCCCAAGCCCCTCGGCTATGGTGCCACCGCCTCCCTGCCCGAGGGCGTGCTGCTCATCGGTGGAAGCAATGCTCAAGAGGGAGCCATTGCTGATTGCTACCTGCTCAGCTTTGCCGACGGCGAGGTACGCTGCACCCCCAGCGCGCCGCTTCCCTATCCGCTGACAGGACACGCCGCCGCCGTCATTGATGGCAAGGTCTACGTCACAGGCGGCAGCCGCGCCGTCGGTGAGCAAGACGCCGAGAGCGCGCTACTCATCTACGACCCCAAGAGCGACAGCTGGTCTGAGGGACCCGCGCTGCCGGCACGCGGTCGCTTCCTGCACCAGAGCTGTGCGGTCAACCACACCCTCTACGTCCTCGGCGGTATCGGTCTGAAGCCCGCTGAAGAAGGCGATCGCATGATGCGCGATATGCTCACCGAGGCCTGGGCCTACTGCGCCGACATGGGCTGGAGACGCCTGAGCGACCTGCCCCATCCCTGCGCCGCTGCCCCCACTCCCGCGCCCATCTTTGAGGGACGCGTCTTCCTCCTCGGCGGCGATGACGCCTCCGTCACAGGCTACGCCCCACAGGATCACCCAGGCTTCAACAAGCAGAGCCTCGCCTACGACATCGCGCATGATCTCTGGCAGGATGCTGGCACCGTTGCCGCCGCCCGCGCGGTACTCCCCTGCGCCCAGTGGCATGGCCGCGCCGTCATCATCAATGGTGAGCAGCGTCCAGGCAAGCGCTCGAATGAGGTCTGGAGCATCCAGTGCTAATCAATCCCTCACCGCATGAATATTTCTAAGATCCTCTGCCTCGCCCTGCTGACAAGCAGCACCCTGAGCCCCGTCATAGGCACGGAGGTAGAAGTCAGTGCTGCCACCGCCGCCCAGAGCTACAAGATCCCCGACCGCATCGGCTTTGCCGGTATGGTCGCGGGTCTGCAAACGACCTCCGAGCACCTGCGCACGCCAACCGTGATCTTCGCCGGTGGGGCGAACTTCCCCTACGCCGCCCCCGACGCGAAGACAGCCGAGGAGCGCGGACCCAAGATATTCTCCAACCGCGTCGGCGTCATGTACGCCCCCGACGTCTGTAGCACCTGCGGTGCCAAGCCCATCTGGGCGGGCAAGCTGCCCTACTCCGTTGGCTACGCCGCCTCAGGTGCAGGGCCAGAAGGGCTCATCATCGCAGGCGGTTGCAATGACAAGGGACATCTCGCGAAGGTGACACGCGTCTGGGTACTCGATGGCGACATCCGCCACGAGGCACTCCCCGACCTCCCACGCCCTGTCGCCTACCCCGCCTTTGCCCAGATAGGCAGCCTGCTCTACGTCATCGGCGGTCAGGAAAAGCCCGAGGACACCACGACACTCGCCACGACCTACGTCATGGACATGAGCAAGCCCTCCGCCGGCTGGCAAGAGCTCGCCCCCATGCCCTCAGGACGCATGCTCGCGAGTGCCGCCGTCTACGGGGGCAAGATCTATGTGATGGGCGGCTGTAGCCTCCACGCCGATGCCGCAGGCAAGGCGGAGCGCAGCTACCTTAGCGACATGGTCGTCTACGACCCCCAGACCAAGAGCTGGCAGACAGGCGCACAGGCGGGACTCCCCGCGATGCCTGAGACACTCGTCGCCATCCCCACCCCTCTCCCCGTCGTCGACGGACGCGCCTACATCCTAGGCGGAGACCCCGGAGCCTTCTACCGAGCAAGCCTGAAAGGGCAAGCCCCCAGCACCCACCCAGGACAGAGCCGCAGCATCTACGTCTACGACTTTGCCAGCAAGAGCTGGAGCAAGCAGGGAGAAACCGCCATCGGAGTCGTCACGGCACCCACCGTGCAGTTCCACCATGGCTCTCCTACCACCCTCATCGTCGTCTCGGGAGAGACCCACCCCGGTGTCCGCACGCCGGTCATCAACACCATCAGCATCACCCCTCAGTATTGAGGCGTGATGTTTTTATTTATTACTACTAATCAATATGTTTTTTGATCAATTCTTTCACTTCATCGCGCAGTTTGTCGACTACACACCCTACGCCGCACTCCTCTTTGGTATCTATACCATCATCCTAGGCTTCACGAAGGGCTTCAAGAACAAGCCTCTCGGTGAGTACATGGGAGAGAAGCCCACAAAATGGGCATGGATAGCTGTCGCCGTCCTCTGGGTCGTCGTCATGCTCAACTACTTTGACCGCCAGCTGCTCTCCACGCTCAACAAGTCGGTGACCGACCCTGAGACAGGCATCGCCATGTCGCAGGAGCAATTCGGCCTCATCGTCTCGGTCTTCCTCCTCGTCTACGCGCTGCTCAGCCCCGTAGGTGGCTACCTCGCCGACCGCTTTAGCCGCAAGCTCATCATCATGCTCTCACTGGTCGTCTGGTCACTGGTCACCTGGTGGACGGGCAAGTCCGAGAGCTTTGAAGAACTCATGCTCGCGCGCGCCGCGATGGGTGTCAGTGAGGCCTTCTACGTCCCCGCAGCACTCGCGCTCATCACCGACTACCACCGTGGCGGCACGCGCTCCATGGCGACAGGTCTGCACATGAGCGGTATCTACGCGGGCTCGGCTCTCGCAGGCTACGGTGCGATGATCGCAGGTGAGCCTATCGGCCTCACATGGCAGATCACCTTTGAGGCCTTTGGTCTGATCGGCGTCGCCTACGCGCTCGTCATCATCCTCTTCCTCCGCGAGCCCGAAGGCGCCAAGGACGCTGTCGAGGCAAAAGCTGCCACCACTCCAGCGGTGGTGCAGTCTGAGTTCAGCGTGGCCACCGTGGCGCGCCAGCTGCTGACCAACAAGGCAATGATCATCCTGATGACCATGATTGCGTTTGCTGGATTTGCCAACTGGTTCATTCTCAACTGGTACCCACGTCTGATCCAAGATCTGTACAATGTCTCTGAATCGGAAGCAGGCCCCATGGCGACTGGCCCCATCAGCATCGTGAAGTATGCCTCCGTGCTCATCGCGGCAGCTCTCGCTGACGCATGGATGCGCAAGAACAAGGGTGCGCGCGCCTACGTCCCTGGTATCGCTTTCTGCATTGCAGGTCCCTGCGTACTCGTCGCCATGCTGCCCAGCTTTGGCATCCCCCTTCCTATCACCCTTGGATTCGGCATCGCCCTTGTCTCCATGCAAGGCCTCGCTCAGGGCGCACTGGACGCCAACCTCATGCCCGTGCTGCGCTCGCAGATTGATGAGCGTTTCTCCGCCACAGGCTACGGCATGCTCAACCTCACCTCCGCAGGTGTGGGCGCCATCATCTCCTTTGCCGGTGGTAGCCTCCTTGACCAGGGCATCCCTCTGAGCATGGTGCTCGGAGTCGGCGGCGGTCTCATGCTGCTCTGCGGTGTCCTGCTCCTCAAGATCGGTCGCAGCAGCCAGCAAGCCATAGGCTAAGCGACGCACAAGTCACCAACGCAAAGGGCGCGAGAACATGTTCTCGCGCCCTTTCTGTCATCTGACAGATGAGAAAGTCCTATCGCTGTGTCTCCGCAATCAGCCCGCGCAGCCACGCGGTCTGCGGCATAGTCTGCGCCACCGCCGCGGTGAAGGGCAGACGCTCGCGCCAGTTCCCCCCGCCTGTCGTACCGGGACAATTGAGACGAACAGGCAGATCAAAGAGCTCCGTCCACATCAGCGCGACATAGGCTGAGCGGCATTCGAAAAGCCCGCGGAAGAGTTTTTGTTTGATCTGCTCACACCACGCATGCGCGCTCTCGTGGCAGCTCATCCCTGCAAAATCACCCAGCCATGCGAGCACGCGCATGCAGTCCTTGCCCACCTGCTGGAGATGCTTGCGCTCCATGCGGTCGAGGCTCGGATCAGTCGCCGCCTGCATCCCGCGCTCCACATGGGCAAACCAGCCGTCCCAATCCGCGCTGATGGGCGGGAAATCGTGCGTGGCATAGGTCGCAAAGGAGCAAACATTGTACTGATCACCGCGCACGATGCGCTGATCAGCATCAATCTCCCAATGCGGGATCTTGAAGCCCGCGATGCGCAGCTGCGAGAGATTCGGCCGGACATAATCAGGCACACAGCCCAGATCCTCTCCTATCACATGCAGCCCCTGCGAGTGACGCATCAGGGCACTGAGCAGTCTATCGCCCTGCATCAGATTGCTCTTGCGATTCTCAGGCGTATCATCGGGGCGTGGTAGGAAGCCAGGGCGGCGTCCCTCACAGCGCTCCGCCGCCTCATCCGCGCTCAGCGGGAGGAACTCCGCATTGCGATCTGGCATCCAAGGGAAGGAATAGATGCGGTAAAAACCCAGAATATGGTCGATGCGGTACATGCGGAAGATGCGCGCCATCTTCTCAATACGGCGCGACCACCAGCGGAAGCCATCGCGGCGCATCAGATCCCAGCGGTAGAGAGGGATGCCCCAGTTCTGCCCCCATTTCCCCGTGAAGGGATCTTCGGCAAAGTTCCCCTCGGGCGGTGCGCCCCCGCTCCAGCTCAGGTCGAACTGATCGCGCTCAAAGAACACATCCGAGCTCGCCACCGACACGCCGATGGGCACGTCCCCCATCAGCATCACGCCGCGCGCATCCGCATGATCGCGGATCTCGCGCCACTCGCGGAAGCAGAGCCACTGTAGCCATAGGTGGTAATCCTTTTGCTCCTTCGCCGAGACATCGCGACGCGACAGCGCGCGGATCGCCTCAGCATCCTGCACCGGCCAGCGCCACCACTCATAGCTCGCAAAGGCAGCGGCCGCCACGCGGAAGCAAGCATAATCATCCAGCCACGCGCCCTCTGCCGCTATCCACGCGTCGCACTCCTTGCGCAGAGGGGCAAATTGCTTCTCCGTGTCAAAGCGCCGCCACGCGCGCTTGAGCAGCTCCTCCTTGTACTGGCGCACGCGCGCGTAGTCGACCAGATTCTCCCCACTCGGCTCGGTGAGTGGCGGCAGCTGCGAGAGATCGCGCAGCCACTCGCTCTGCATGGCAGGCACCTTCTCAAGACTCAGATACAGTGGCTCGAGAGCTACCGAGCTGATCGCCGAGTAGGGTGAGGGAGCAGCCCCGCGCCCCAGCGCATTGACGGGCAGCAGCTGCAAGAAGCGCACCTCCGTATCCGCCGCCCAGTCAACCCACTCACGCAGAGCGGTCAAATCTCCAATACCAGCGTCCCCTTCGCGACGCAGCGAAAACAGCGGCAGCAAAAGCCCAGAAGTGCGGTCAAGTTTCATGCTACTACTATATCAGTGTCTACGTGCGAAGGCAATGGAATTTCAGAATTTGTTTGAGTCTTTTTTTACGTCATTATAGAGGTTCTACCGCAGATTTATCTCCAAAAATTGACTGCAAGCATACCCCTATGAATATGGCAAAAATCGAAAAGGGGATGAGCATGTGATGAAAGATGGTGACGTAAAACGGCTCATCAAGCATACCAAAAAGCTTGAAGGGAATTCTTGTAATTATATTTTTCGTTTCTAACCAAGCAATAACAAATTTTTTATCGGGCACGATCTCTATGCTAGGGCTGGTAAGATAGCTAGAGATATAAGTGTATGCAAACAGAGACCTGGACACGATACCGATAAGTGTCGAATAGAAGAAGGAAATGCGGAGCGTCGGCACGGTGTGTTGTGATGAGATAGATGGCGTTTCGTTTCGGATTTCGGATTTAGACATGGGACGAGATTACAGTTAGAAGTGAATTTGTTATACATCTAACGTTGTTTAATCTCGTTGTCAATAAATGATAGGCGTAATACGTCTATCATGTTTTAAGCTTCATTGATTCTAAGGAGACATCCGCGAAAGTTGCTTGTGGTGGTGGGCGTATTTTGCTAGGATACTTGGGATGAACAAGCGTGTTTTACTGTCTTTTGCAGGTGTTCTCTCACTTTGTGGTGCGATGCTTACGGTGTCGCATCTTAAGGGAAAGGATAGGGATGTGGTGGCTTATGAGCGTCACGCGGCAAAGCTGGGGGAGGATATGGGGCGGCCTGTGTTCCTCCGTATCACCAAGGAGAGTCGCCAGCTGGAGCTGCTGGTGAAGCGACCCAAGGGCTGGCAGGTGATGAAGGTGTATCCCATCCTCGGGATGAGTGGCGAGCTAGGACCCAAGCTCAAGGAGGGGGATGGGCAGGCGCCAGAGGGCTTTTACTCGGTGGTGA
>CAYJID010000036.1:0-13608 GCA_964370135.1 uncultured Akkermansia sp.
TCCAACTTGAAAATCATCTCAAAATCTTACCTCGCGAGAAAATAGAAGCCCCCTTCAATATGCGCGCGGGGGTGCTATCTGTATCGGTAACTCGAATACAAATGTCAACGCTGCTTCAACAACGGGCAACATCCATGGGCATTTCACGGGCAACTCGGCAGAGTATGGAGGAGCACTTTATATAGGGGTGCTTCTAAATTCTCGTCATTCTAAATAAGCAAATACAGAAAATCGCTTCACAAGGCAGCTTTTGAGCGCTTTTAGGCTGCATTTCCTGCGAATTTTCGTCTCAGAGGACACTCTGAGCCATCAATTCGCAAAAAATCCAGCTCTAAAATCATCTCAAAATCTTACCTCGCGAGAAAATAGAAGCCCCCATAGGAAAATCAGGCTTCGTCGGCGATATCTCGGGCAGCTTCACGCACAACTTCGCCCAATCGACCTACAAAACAGGTAGCACCACGGGAGGCTGTGGTGGTGGTGCCATACGCTCACTCTATGGCACTATCGGCGACATCAACGCGGACTTTGAGGGCAATGTCAGCTATGCGGGCAGCAGCTTTGCCGCAGGCGGTGCTATCGCGCTGCAAGGAAGCGGCTTTACCAGTGATACCCTCACCAATGAAAGCAAGGCAACGATCACGGGCTACATGAAAAACAACATCGCGTTCTCAGAGGGCGAACATGCACGAGATCAACGACACCGAGCATATCGTGCTCTCCGCAGACACGACCTTGGAGTTCGACGCCATCCAGCTCCACATCGGCAGCGCGAGTTATGACCATTACTTCGACCTCATCATCAGCGATGGCTTGGGGGAAATCACCTTTGATCAGCAATACGATATCGACTTCTACCTCGCGAGCTCCCTGCTGAGCCAGGACCAGTACGTCGTCGAGCGTCTCGATGACGGTGGGCTGCGCGTGCGCTTCATCCCCGAGCCCAGCAGCGTGACACTGTCGCTGCTCGCGCTGGCGGGACTGCTGACGCGCAGACGTCGAGCAGCAGCAGAGCGCAGGTTCTGATTGACTTTCGTACCAAAATTGGCTATAAAGCAGCCAACGCTATACTTCCCCCCTTTTCCCCCTCATGCCAGCACGCAAACCCAACACCATCCGCCGCAAGGTCAAGAACTGGACAGCCGCCGACTCAGCAGAACTCTACGGAGTCCAAGACTGGAGCAACGGCTTCTTTGATGTCTCACGCACAGGAGAGGCCACCGTCCAGCTGCGCGATGACGACGGCACGGTGAAGGATGTACGCCTCGCCGCCATCATGAAGGGACTCGCCGACCGCGGGACGAATGCCCCTGTGCTGCTGCGCTTCCCCGATCTCATCCGCGCGCGCATCGACGAGCTCAACGAGAGCTTTGCCAAGGCGATAGCTGAGGCCGATTACAAAGGATGCTACCGAGGAGTCTACCCAGTCAAGGTCAACCAGCAGCGCCAGATCGTCGAAGAAATCGTCACCTATGGCAAACGCTACCACTACGGACTAGAGGCGGGCTCAAAGCCCGAGCTCATCGGGGCAATCGCCCACATGTCCGACCCCGAAGCCTTCCTCATGTGCAATGGCTACAAGGACGATGAGTTCATCGACCTCGCGCTCATGGCTCAGAGCATGGGCATCAATATCTACCTCATCCTCGAGATGCCCAACGAGCTGCCCGCCATCCTCGCGCGCGCACGCCATCTGGGCATCGAGCCCAACCTCGGCGTCCGTGTCCGCCTCGCGGCCAAGGGCTCGGGCAACTGGAGCGAGTCCGCAGGCGACAAGTCCGTCTTTGGGCTGAACACCGCGCAGGTCATCGACGTCGTCGATCAGCTCAAGGAGGCAGGCATGCTCCACTGCCTCAAGCTACTGCACTACCATCAGGGCTCGCAGATCCCGAATATCTCCGTCATCCGTGAGGGACTCACCGAGGCCTGCCGCATGTACATCGACCTCATCCGCGAGGGCGCGCCCATGGGCACGCTCGACATGGGCGGCGGTCTAGCCGTGGACTACGACGGCTCACAGACCAATTTCCACTCCTCGTGCAACTACTCCGTCGAGGAGTACGCCCGCGACGTCGTCGAGGTCGTCGGCGAGATGTGTACGAAATACGACATCACCCACCCCACGCTCGTCACCGAGTCTGGACGCGCCATCAGCGCCTACCACTCCGTGCTCGTCTTCAACATCCTCGATGTCACCAGTGCTCAGGGCAACGACACAGCCATCCCCATCCTCCCGCCCAATCCTAGCGAACTCCTCAAGGCGCTGGATGAGACGATGCGCATGATATCCAACAAGAATCTGCAGGAGTGCTACAACGACGCGCACTACTACCGCGACCAGCTGCGCATGCAGTTCTTCTACGGCCAGACCAGCCTGCGTGAGCGCGGCATAGGCGAGGCCATCTACTGGCGCATCATGGGACTCATCTCGCGCCGCATCGCGGATATGAGCGAGATCCCCGAGGACCTCCGCGAGGTGTCGGACAACATGGTGGACTGCTACTATGGGAACTTCTCACTCTTCCAGAGTCTCCCCGACTCATGGGCTATAGACCAGCTCTTCCCCGTCATGCCCATCCAGCGACTCAACGAGCGTCCCACGCGCCGCTCCATCCTCGTGGACATCACCTGTGACTGCGATGGCAAGGTGGACAAGTTCATCGACAAGGAAGATGTCTCCAAGTCCATCGAGCTCCACGAGATCGAGCCCAATGAGAACTACTACGTCGCCATCTTCCTCATCGGTGCCTACCAAGAGACGCTCGGCGACATCCACAACCTCCTCGGAGATACGAACATCGTGAGCATCCACCTCGAAAATGGACGTCCCGTCTTCGTCGTCGAGGAGGAGGGAGACTGCGTCGCCGATGTACTCGGCTACATGAAGTACGATATCAAAGACCTCATCGCGCGCTTCCGCACGCTCGCCGAGGAAGCCGTCGCCGACGGACGCATCTCGCCCCGTCAGCTACGCGGTGCGCTCGATGCCTACCGCTCGGGGCTCAACGGCTACACGTACTACGAGCTGTAAATAGGGGGGGGGGAGGCTCTCCTCCATCGTACCACATCGACTGGGGCTGCGCCTGACGAGCTATCGACGAGCGCAGCTGCGGCTGCTTCTTCCTGCGAATCGCAGACTCGGAGCTCTCCGGAGTCAAGCATCTCAAAAGCATCTCAAAATCTTGCCGCGCAAGAAAATGAGATTCTCTTCAAGCATGCCTTATCTGAGGCTTGCTTTTTGAGCTAAAATAGTGTTCTATAGGCTGATGCAGGCAGATAAAATCAAAGGACCTATTACAATACTTTGCTGCCTACTTGCCTCCATCATCGTCAACGCGGTCATGCTTACCCAAGTCGCGGATTTGCTTTTGTACTCCAATTATACGCCTCCAGAAAAGACGCCACGCTCAAAGAGTCGTTCTCTGAAGATCGAGCTCAACAAGAAAGAAGAGCAAAAGGAAACCGCGGCGAGCGAGCAAAAGTCAGAGCAAGAAAAGCCTGAGCCTCCCCCCTTTATCAAGACATCCCCCGAACAAGAGACTCCGAGCCGCCCGCCCCGCGATCCCGATTTCATCGCTTCACGCGATACTGAAGAGAGCTCTGAGAACGCGCCAACAAATCAGCTCAATGCTGCCGAGACGGCAGGGGAGGAAGAGAAGGGTGAGATTGTCACCTTTGACCAGCGCAAGCAGGAGGGTGATCTACGCTATGATGGGCTGCGCTCCGAGATCACTCCATCTCAGTCAGAGACGGCAGTGGCTGTCCCTCCCACACTCACACCTCCCAGCAATCAAGCCGCGCTGCCCCTGCCTCCTGTGCCTACAGAAGACACACCGGATCAGCCCATGGCAGATCAGCTCGCACAGCCTGATACAACTCGTAGTGATAGCGATCCCCAAGATCCCCAAGATCCCCAAGATCCCCAAGAATCGCAAGAGCCTCATAAGTCCCAAAATCCCCAGCCAGCAGAGAGCTCCGTCGAGGCGCAGCAGACAGATATGCCAGAGATCCCCCATCCCTCTGAGGAGGTGCATGAGCTGGATGTCTCCCCGAGCTCGCTGACGGGGCTGCGTCACACGCTCAATCCTTATGACGAAGGTGAGGAAGGGGATCTGCTCTTTGGCACCTATCAGCCACCACTCCCCTCTGGAGAGCGCTTCTCAGACCTCGACGCCACATTCAGCATGCAGCCAGCTGAGCCAGTCGAGCCTGATGAGCCAGAGATTGATCCGCATCCTGGATTCAAGACCCGCCTGCGCCCTGTCCGTCGCAGCTCGAGCAAGACGGTCTACGATCCCTCCTTTACCCCCTCTGCGCAGCCAGGCTTTCGCACCAATGAGCGCAAACGCCGCAGCCCAGGGCGTTTTGTGTTTGGCGGGAAGTCATCCTACAAGGCGCAGGCCACCCCCCTAGGCCGCTACCACGAGATCATCTACCGCCGCATCGCCTACTACTGGTACCAAGCCTGCGCGGAGCGGCGCGGCGACATCGTCGTAGGCACGCTGATCATCCGTCTCATCATCAATGCCAATGGCAGCATAGATAGCATGGAGCTGATGCAGCGTCGCGGAGCGAGTGTATCACAGCAGGCCTTTACCTTTGCGGCGATTCGCAAGGCGTCGCTGCCTCCCATCCCGGGCAATGTGCGCAAGGAGCTCATCGGAGACAAGATGGATCTCGTCTTTGAGTTTCATTTTGATTAATCCCCCCTCTTTTTTATTATCGAACACCATCCTATCATGTCTATTCTATCAACGCTACAAGATTTTTTTGATGCCTGCTATCCCTTTGGCTACCCACTGCTGCTCTGCTCTGTGCTGCTGATGACAGCGATTTTCTACCACGCGTTCGCCCAGCGCAGCGGCCGCGAGCTGCGGCAGCTCAAGCCTCTGTGGAAGGAGGCGCGCCAGCAGCGCGACGGCGCGCGCGATGCGCTCATCCGCCAATGCCACCTGATGCAATCGCCGCTCGCCTCCGAGATCCTCTTTGTCGCGGAGCACAAGGATGAGCCTACTGAGGAGCTCAGCGAGCAGCTAGAATCCCACCTGAGCCTCCATCTGGATGGAGAGCGCGTGGGGATGGCACTCATCAGCATGATCACGAATATCGCACCCATGCTGGGTATCCTCGGCACGGCTTGGGGGCTGGTGGATATCTTTGGCGTCTTTGGCAGTGCCGAGGCGGAGGGTGGGATCACGATGGGGATCTCGAAGGCACTCTACACGACGATTTTTGGTCTTGCGATCTCGGTGCCTGGTACGATTGCACTGACGGGCTTTGAGCGCGCCATCGAGCGTCGCTCGGCTCTCATCACGGCCTTCTTTGCCGATATCCTTGCGAACCGCCAACGCCTCTGATCCCATGACTATCTACAAGCGCAAGTACGCGCAGCAGGGTATCCCGCTGGTGCCGATGCTGGACATTCTGACGATCTTGCTGATCTTTTTCATCGTGCACACGGAGTTCAAGCAGCAGGTGAGCGTCCTGCATATTGACGTGCCCAAGACGGCTCACCTCTCAGGCGAGACGCAGTCGCGCGAGGGCTTGCTTTTAGAAATTGGCACTCAGGGCGAGATCGCGCTTGATGGCAAGATTCTTTCCCTTGATGAGCTCAGCGACGCGATGCGTGAGGCGCAGGGGGAGAAGATCATGCTTGCCGCTGCTGAGGGCGCGTCATTAGGGCTCGTCGTCTCGGTGATGGATACGCTGAGCAAGGCGGGTCTCGAGGTCGAGGAGCTGCCCTTCCGCATTGACTACGCTAGCAAGTAAAATGTCTAGCCTCAGGGCGTCATCCCTGGTAGCAGGCGGATGACGCGCTCGGCTCGTGGGAGCTGGATGCTCACGGTCGTCCCCTCGCCCTCGCGCGAGGCGATGCCCATGCTGCCGCCATGCTCCTTCACAATGCGACGCGCGATGAGCAGTCCTAGCCCCGTGCCCGTCTTCTTCGTCGTGCGGAAGGGCTCGTAGATGCTGCCCATCACCTCGTGCGATATGCCGCAGCCCGTATCACCTATCTGCACGATGACATCCGTATCGCTACAGCTCGTGTAGATCAGGATACCGCCCTCTGCCTCCGTGATGGATTGGTAGGCATTGCGGATCAGGTTATAAAATACTTGGAAGAGCTGTCCCTCATCCGCGTCGAGCTCAGGGAGTACCTCCATGAATCCCTCCTGCACGCTCACACCGCGCGCGGCAATCTCGGGCTCGAGCAGGTCAAGGACACGGCGGATGACGAGATTGATATCGACCTTGCTACGCTGCAGGGTGCTCGGGCGCATGGATTGGAGGAATTGCTTAATGAGGGTATCGAGTCGCTTCACCTCACTCAGCGAGCTCTCCACGAGGCTAGAGACGGTGTTGAGCTTCGGGTCTTCTGCGAGGGCGGCGAGCTTGCGCTGGATGAGCTGCAAGTTCAGCCCCAATGAATTGACGGGATTGCCCAGCTCATGCGCGACCCCACTCGCGAGAAAGGAGAGGAGATTCATCTGCTCGGCTTCGGCTTCTTGCTCCCCCTCGGCTATTTTCTCCGTCTCATCGTGGATGATGAGCAGGTACTCGCTGCCCTCCCCCTGCTCCTCGCCCAGCGGCGTCATGAAGAAGCGGTAGTTCTTCGGCTCGGGGTAGTGGACCTGGAGGTCACGCGTGATGGCGCAGCCGCTATGGCTGAGATCCTCCCAGCTACAGGTATGCCCCACCATAGTCTCAAAGGAGATCTCCATCATCTCGCGCACCTCGCGTCCATAGATGCGCGCGGCGGCGTGGTTCACAAAGCTGGCAGCTCCCGCGTGGTCAAAGATGATCACGCCGTCGTTGAGCGCATTGAGCACCTCATTGAGTTGGTTAATCTTGTCGCGGAATCGCTGCACGAGCTGGCGACGCTCACGCGAGCTGAGTCTGTCCCAGCGGGCGACGATCTTGTCTAGGGCGCTGCGGTTGATCATCAATTTTGTTGGAGGTCAATTTGTTGGAAAAAGCGCGGGAGCCGCAGGCGCAGGACACCCCGCGCGTCTGCCTGCGCATCGTAAGCATGCTTCTCCTCGACCCTGACTTGGCAGCGCTGCCTCGCGGCGAGTCCATGCACGGCGAGATCTACCTCATCCTGCCCCGCCAGTCGAATATCGCCAGACCAGTCATGCTTGAGACGCATGCGACTCTGCTCGCCGACGCAGGAGAAGCAGTGATAGAGGTAGTGCCCCTGCTTGTAGTCATAGCCCTCGCCCGCGTCTTCGTAGTGCGAGCTCTCCTCCTCTCCCTGATGCAGCCACCAGAGGTCGTAGGTGACGGGCGGATGCTCGATCTCGCCGACATGCTGCTGCACGGGCCAGTGCGGGATGAGGTGCCCCGCCTTGACGAGGACAGGCAGACGATCGAGCTCGACGGGCAGCGTGAGGTAGCGGCCTCCCATCCCGTAGGACTCATCAGTCCAATAGGAATACCACTGCCCGCGCGTGAGATAGATCTCGCGCTGCAGCTCGCCTAGCCGCAGCACAGGGACGATGTAGAGAGCATCCCCGAGGAAGAACTCATCGTCATGCTCCTCCAGCTCCTCAATCTCGCTGTGCTGGATCACCAGCGAGCGGATGAGCGGCAGCCCGAGTGTCGCGTAGCGGTAAAAGAGTGTGTAGAAATAGGGCAGCAATCGGTAGCGCGCCTCAATGCTTCTCTTGCAATGCTGCTCCGCCTGCGCGCCCATGCTCCATGGCTCGCGCTCGCCCACATCCGCATTGTAATGCACGCGAAAGAAGGGGTGGAAGGCCGAGAGCTGCATCCAGCGGCAGAAGAGCGCGGGGCTGGGCTTCTCATTGAATCCCCCCGTATCCGATCCGGCAAAGGAGACCCCGCTCGTGCTCAGACGCTGCACCATCAGATTCGCCAGCCTCAGATGCGTCCAGTCGGCGAGCGTGTCGCCCGTCCATGTCGCGGCGTAGCGCTGCATCCCCGCATAGCCCGCGCGCGTCAGCAAAAAGGGGCGTCGCTCAGGCGCATGCAGCCGCATCGCGTCACGCGTCGCGCGTATCATGGCCTGTCCGTAGATATTATGCGCCTTGAGATGCGAGCAAGGGTAGCCCTCATAGTCGTGACGCGTGTCATTGGGGAAGCTCTTGTTGCCATCGAGAGCGGGCTCATTCATATCAACCCACAGTCCACGTATGCCCTTCTCCGCGATCTCGTGGTTGAAGAGCGACACCCACCACGCACGCACGCGCGGTGAGGTAAAATCGGGGAAGTGGCAACGCCCCGCCCACGCATCGCCCTCCATGAGTGTGCCATCGTGACGGCGGCAGAAGACATTCTTTTCAAATCCGCTGCGCCAGATATACTTGTCGGGATCAATCTTGACGCTGGGATTGAGGATGCTGACACATTGCACCCCGCGCTGCGCGAGCCGCTCTATCATCTGCTCAGGCTCGGGGAACTTTTCCTCATCCCATGTGAGGCTCTGGCGCGCCTCCATGTGATCGAGGTCGAGGTGGATGGCATCGCAGGGGATGCGCTTCTCACGCAGCCTGTCGACGATATCCTCGGCCTGCGCGCGGCTCTGGTAGCTCCAGCGACTCTGGTGATAGCCCAGAGCCCAGAGCGGAGGCAGGGGCGGCAGCCCCGTGAGTCGCGTGTACTGGGCGACGACCTCCAGCGCGCAGGGAGCAGCCATGAAATAATAATTCATCTGCCCCCCATCCGCGCCAAAGACGAGCCGATCAAAGCGCTCCTTGCCAAAGTCGAAGTAGCTGCGCATGGTGTTATCAAAGAAGATCCCATGGCAGTGCCCCTGATCAATACAGAGGAAAAAAGGAATGCTCTTGTAGAGCGGATCACCATCGACCTCAAAGCTATAGTGATCCCAATTCCACAGCTCGCGCCTCTTGCCGCGCAGATTGAGTCGGCTGGGCTTGTCGCCGAGACCATAGTAGCGCGCCGTCACGGGCATATTCTTGTACATCCAGACGATCTCATCTCCACGCTCATGCTCCCCGTGCGCGCGATGCCCCAGCCCCTCCTCATCAATACTCAGCGGGCGACCCGTCTCGCGATCGTAGAACTCCAGCCCCATGTCGCGCGTGCGCACGCGCACGCGCAGAGCCTTGCTCTTGATCTCGATGTAGCGCTCATACTCACACTCCTCGAGATGGGGGTATCTCGATTTAAATCGTGCATCGACGCCATAACTAGGAAAATCCTCGAAGATAGCCCCACGCACATAATGACAGCGGACAATGCCCCGCTCTAGAAAGGTGAGACGCAGGCTGATATCCTCGCGGCGGAACTCCACACAGCGTGAGCTGAGCCATTCGTAGCTCTGTAGCTCGGGGTTAGAAATGTCACTCATCGGTAGCGGAGAGATGCGGTTGGAGAGAGAAGGTGTGGTAAGAGAGTGGTGTCAAATGCGCATGCTAACCGGGAGGCCACTGGAGGCTACGGCCTCCGATGATGTGGAGATGGAGGTGAGGGACAGTCTGTCCGCCATCGGCACCCGTGTTGATCACGACGCGGAATCCTCCCTCAGCGAGCCCTTCTTGGCGCGCGATGTCGCCAACCCTCAGCATGAGATGGGCGAGCAGCTCCGCATCCTCAGCCTGAGCCGAGGCGATGTCGACGAGCGGCTTGCGAGGCACGAGCAGCAGATGCGTCGAGGCGACAGGAGAGATATCGCGCAAGGCAATACAGAGATCATCCTCGTAGACGAGATCGGCGGGGATCTCCTTGTCAGCGATTTTTTGAAAAAGCGTCTTTTGCATGACGCTGTATTTGTACCATAGTTTCACATCATGAATCAATAGGAAAGTGAACGTTGCATGCTTTTCTTGCTTTCTCTCCCCCCCTCTGGCATAATGTCGCGCATGCAGGCGCACACGCATCTCGGCAGCAAGGGAATCACAAGCATCTTTCAACACCAAGGGGACGTCCCCCTCATCTCGCTCCAGTTCTGGGTGCAGACAGGCTCCATCCACGAGTCTCCCCAGCTCGGCTCGGGGCTCTCACACCTGCTAGAGCACATGGTGTTCAAGGGCACACGCAGCTACGACACCTTCCAGCTCGCCGACCGCGTCTCCTCGCTCGGTGGCATGTGGAATGCCTACACCAGCACGGATCGCACCGTCTACCACATTGATGGTCCCGCCGCGCATTGGAAGGAGTTTCTATCCATCCTCCACGAGCTCGTCTTTCACCCCAGCTTCCCGCGCGACGAGTGGGAGCGTGAGCGCGAGGTGATACGCCGTGAGATGGCCATGTATGATGATGATCCCCACGACCTCTCCTACCGCACGCTCATCGAGACGCTCTTCCGAGCGCATCCACGCCGCCTCCCCGTCATCGGGCATCCCGCGCTCTTTGACGCGCTGAGCTATGAGGACATGCTCGCCTACCACCAGCGACGCTACACGCCGCAGAATACCTTCGTCGTCTGTAGCTGCGGCGGTGGCGTGCTCACGCAGCAAGACTTCACCGCCGAGCTCGAGACGCTCCAATCCGAGATCAGCGCTCCCCAGCCCAGCCCGCAGCCCAGCATCGCCGCCGAGCCCGTCCAGTGGGGCAGCCGCCTTGAGCGACGCGAGTTCGCCCAGCCCACCAGCACACTCATGCTCGCGTGGCGCATCCCGCACGCAGGGCATCCCGATGCCCCAGCACTCAGCATCCTGAGCTCCATCCTCGGTGGCGGGCGCGCCGCCTGGCTGCACGCACTCTTCCACGATGAGGAAGGGCTCGCGCACGACGTCAGCTGCACGCTCATCCCCGAGCGCGAGGGGGAGGGAGCCTTCATCATCGAGGCGGACTGCGAGCGCGAGAAGCGCGACGAGCTGCGTGATAGGCTGCTCGACTACCTGAGCACTCTTGCGGAGAGCGACGGATTCACCGAGGGCATCCAGCGTGCCCTCGCCCAGCTCCAGATCCAGCGACTGCGCGCCCTCTCCACGGTGCAGGGGCGCGCCAATAGCATCGGAGTGATCTGGCACCTGACGCGCAACCTCCAGCTCCACGACGAGTGGGAGCAGGCTCTCAAGCGCGTGACCGCCGCCGACATCCAGCGCGTCATCACGACCTACCTCCACCAGAGCACACGCTGCGAGGTCAGCATAGACCCTCTCGGCAGCAACCCCGAGGAGGGGGCGAGCAGCACCCGCAGCGAGAGCACCTCCCTCACCCAGCATGAGCTCCCGCAGGGGCTGCGCCTCGTCACACGCCCCGACCCCAGCCTCCCCATCGTCCACATCAGCCTCGCCATCGGCGCGGGCTGTGGCAGCGAAGACGCCGCCACAGCAGGTATCAACAGCCTGCTCTCCGAGTGCCTGCTCAAGGGCACACACACGCGCAGCAGCAGCGACATCGCCAATGGACTCGAGAACCGCGGCTCGAGCATCGACAGTGAGGCGGGCAACAACACCATCCTCATCACCTCCCAATGCCTCAGCCACGAGCTGAGCTACACGCTCGACATCCTCGCCGACATCATCCTCCACCCCAGCCTCCCCGAGGATGCTATCGCGACGGAAAAGGAATCCATGATCGCCGACATCCTCGACGCGGAGGAAGACCCCCTCGCCTACGCCTTCCGCAGCCTACGCCCCCTCTGCTATGGGGAGAGCAGCTATGGACTCATCCCCGACGGCACGGTCGAGAGCGTCTCCTCGCTCACGCGTGAGCAGCTGCTCGCCCAGCATGCGCGCCTCTTCTGCGGGCGCAACATGGTGCTGAGCCTCACGGGAGAGCTCCCCGATGACCTCGTCGATCAAGTCAGCCGCCTACTCGACACGCTGCCCGCAGGGTGTGCCGTCACACGCAGCAGCACCGCACCCCAGCAGGCAGCTGACGCCCGCATGCTGCTGGACAAGGAGCAGTCCGTCATCACGCTCGCGCTGCCCAGCCCCCCCGTCAACTCGGAGGAGAACACCACCATGTCCCTCATCCTCGAGTGGTTCCGCGACGCGGCGGGTCCCCTCTTTACCGAGCTGCGAGAGAAGCGCGGCCTCGCCTACTACGCCACGGCCGCCGCCATGAGTGGGGTCGACACGGGCTGCTTCTACTTCTATCTCGGCACCTCACCCGAGCAGGAGACCGAGGCACGTGAAGCTCTCACCGCCTGCCTCACTGATCTCTACGAGCAGGGCATACCCGCCGAGATCTTTGAGCGCACGCGCGCGCTCGCCCTCGTCGGCCATCAGATCCAGATGCAATCCCAATCACGCATCGGGAAGAACCTCGCCATCGACACGCTGCTCGGGCTGCCCTCCGATCAGGTGCTCACGCTGCCCGAGCGCTTCGCGAGCATCACACATGCCGAGGTCGAGGATAATCTGCGCGAGCTCCTCCACCCTGAGGCCACACGTACCTGGGTGACGGTCAGCAAATGCTGAGTCAAAAAAGTTATTCACACCCCTGTCTGACAAAGATCCCCCCTCATTGGGTGGATCTTTTTCTTTTTTATCACGCGCAAGCATCTCTCTAACTGATTCTACTAGAAAAAATAAAACAGATAGATGGATTTTAATAATTATTATAACGAAGCCTAACATTATTCACATATTCACCGCTTTTATTCCACCATTGTGACGACTTATTCCCTATCATGCCCGAGTTATTCACAAATTCACTATCCGCAAAACTAACAAATCACCAATCACGGAATACACATAATAAATCAATTAAACAAAAAAACGTATTATATCACTCCAATATTGCCAAATCGCTATTAATTTAGTAAATTAAAATCTTACCCCCACACCCCTCTTCACACGATCATGAACACCGCTCTAGCCCCCACCCGCGAGGACCTCGAAGTCGAACTCTTCCACGCCCTGACGCTGGCCAAAAAGCACAGCGTCCATCAGTCCATCAATACACTGCTGATGCTACTCGAAGAGCTGCGAGGGCAGCCAGATAGCCTCTTCAAGAACAATCAGATGCAGCAAGCCATCGACGAAGAACTCTACAAGCTCGATGGCTTCGAGAAAAAAGAACGCTTGAAGCTGATCCTCCCGCTGCTCCAAGAAATCGTCGAGGAATTCGACATCCTGCTCCAGACCATCACCTCCGAAGGCTACGGACACCGCGTCGATATGTTCGCCTTGCAACGCCGCTCGCGCCAGCACCACCAGCAGCTCCAGCGCATCATCGAGTCGTCCGATCTCCGCGCGGCCGAGGAGCTCATGCTGAACATCAACGATCTCGACTACAAAGTGCGCAACCTCGTCACGAACAACGCTCTCACAATCAACAAGCTCAAAAAACTCAAGCAAAACTTCTCCCAGATCCCTTGGACAGACGCCCTCTGGGCACAGGATCTGCTCCAGCAGGCACTCCAAGGGCCGCCCGAAAACGCCCCCAAGCTCATGCACCAGCTCATGCAGCTCATTGAGTCCTAGCAGAAGAGAAGCTGAGCCACTTTTTCTAACAATTCCGCGCTTGCCATGCGCCCTCCACTCCTCTATACTCGCGCCATGCCCCGCAACACCCTGCTTCAGCCCACTAGCATCAAGAAAACAACGTTCAAAAACCGCCTCTTCAAGGCCGCCAGCTGGGAGAATCTCGCTGACGATCAGGGACACATGACCCCCGAGCTCTTCGCCATCTACGACGAGCTCGCCGAGGGCGGTGTCGGCGGCATCC
>CAYJID010000037.1:0-13500 GCA_964370135.1 uncultured Akkermansia sp.
TGCAACTATTTTCGTGGATGACATGGATCTTGAGCCTCGCGCTCGCTGGTGGCGGTCTCGTCAATATCTCGCAGACGCTCGACGCGCAGACGGCACCGATTACATGGGAGCAGAAGTATGTCCTCGTCATCACGGCGGGCTGGCCTATCTACATCGCCTTTGCCCTCGCGCTCATCGCTGGCATAGGCGCGACGCTGGAGCTGCTCGCTGATGCGCCAGCACGCACGACTATCCTGCCTGCGGGCAATGCGCCTACACAGGGGATCAAGTCCAAGAAAAAGCCCGCTGGTGCACGCCAGCGCCCACTGCCTGAGCAGTCCTACAGCAGTCATCTCGCGCAGGAGGGATCGCTGACTCGTGATTTTGAGCGCGTCAGCAAGTCGCTTCCCCACCAGATGGTGAATCTCTATGAGGAGAAGCCAGCCGATAGTGGGGTGGATTATCACGCCGCGCCTGATCCGCTCGGCTCGGCGGCGACGGTGCCTGCGGCCTCGCGCGTCCCCTCGACGCCACGCCGCCCAGGTAGCCCCGCGGTACAAGCACCAGCGCAGGCGCAGGCGAGCAACAAGACGGGTGATGAGGAGCAGCTGGAGTTCTTCCGCATGTGATTTTTTAGCTTTTCTCTTTTCTCTTTTATGCACGATGCCTCACTCCCTCCTGTTGCGCAGATACGCGCACTGCTCACGGCCTCAGGTATCCCTGAAGTGGATGAGTCGCGATTCGAGCTCATAGCGAAGGGCGCCTCTGGGCGTTGTATCATGCGCGCCTATGGGGTCATCGGTATCGTCTGGACGAATGCGCGCGCGGATAATTCTTCCTTTCTCACAGCGGCGCGCGGGCTGGCTTCCTATGGCATAGCGGTGCCCGCCATCATCGAGTCTTGGCAGGATGCGGAGGGGAATGGGGCTTGCCTCACGCGCGATTTAGGCGCGCATGATCTGCATTCGTATCGTGCGTGTGCGTGGCCGGAGCTATGCGCGCTCTACCGCCGTAGCTTTGAGACCGTGCTGCCTCTCTACGCGCTGCGCCCCGATTGGGAGCTGCAAGTGCCCTTTGACGAGGCTCTCTACCGCTGGGAGCAGGAGTATTTCTCCGATCACTTCCTCGCGCTGCATGCGCAGATGCCTGACGCCGCACGCGAGGAGCTAGTGCAGCAGGGGGCGTGGATAGACCTCGCGGAGGATCTCGCGAGCCTGCCGCGCATGCCTGTGCATCGTGATTTGCAGAGTCAGAATATCATGATTCATGAGGGTGGCGCGTGGCTCATCGACTTCCAAGGCATGCGCATGGGGCGCTATGAGTACGATCTGGGCTCGCTCATCTTTGACCCATACATGGATTTTTCGCTTGAGCAGAGGCTGGAGCTCCTCGCGCTCTGGGAGACGGTCAGCGGTGTCCCTGTGGATCGCAGCATCTTCTGCGCCTGCACCCTGCAGCGACTCATGCAGGCTCTAGGTGCCTTTGCCAATCTCGGCTACCGTCAGGGCAAGAGCTGGTATCTGGATATGATAGAGCCCGCCGTACGAGGACTGCATCAGCTAGCGACCCTCATGCCTGAGGACTCCACGGCGCGACGCCTCTATGCCAGACTGCTGAGTGAGGGGTGCTTATGAGCAGCACCAAATCCTCGTGATTCTAAATCACAAAGGGTAAAAATCCCCCTAGTAGCCCCCCACCACCCTACATCTCGCCTCGAGAGAAATGAGAAATCCTCTTATGATATTTTTGGGAATTCTAAAGTATTGGACTTGTAAAAGGGGAGCTTTTTCGCTATATTTCTCGCAATGAAAGCTCTAGTAAAGACAATAGCAGGCGTCGGCTTGGAATTGATTGACATTCCCGAGCCAGAAGTCGGTTACAATGATGTGCTCATCCGCATCAAAAAAGCCTCCATCTGTGGCACGGACGTGCATATTTGGAAGTGGGATGAGTGGGCGCAAAAGACCATCCCCGTGGGCATGCAGGTCGGTCACGAGTACTGCGGTATCGTCGAGCGCATCGGTCCTGGTGTGACCAAGGTAAAGGTCGGCGACTACGTCACCGGTGAGGGACATCTCGTCTGCCACTCCTGCCGCAACTGCAATCGCGGACTCTACCATCTCTGCCCCAACACACAGGGCGTCGGGGTGAATCGCCCTGGCTGCTTTGCCGAGCTGCTCTCCATCCCTGAGTTCAACGTCATCCCCCTCCATCCCTCCATCCCCGAGTCCGTCGCCGCCATCATGGACGCCTGTGGCAATGCCACCTACACGGCTCTCTCATGGGATCTGCTCGGTGAGGACGTCCTCATCACGGGTGCTGGTCCCATCGGCGTGATGGCCGTCGCTGTCTGCAAGAAAGCGGGGGCGCGCAGCGTCACCATCACCGACATCGTAGATAGCAAGCTGGAATACGCGAAGCTCATGGGCGCGGACGAGACGATCAATGTGCTGAAAGAATCCATCGACGATGCCCGCACACGCCTCGAGCTCAAGGAGGGCTTTGACGTCTGCCTCGAGATGAGTGGCGCTCCCTCCAGCCTCAGCGATATCATCAAGCACTCTGTCAATGGGGCAAAGATCTCACTGCTCGGCATCCAGCCCAGCAGCTCCCCTGTCGACTGGAACACCGTTATATGGAAAGGACTCCAGATGAAAGGCATCTACGGTCGCGAGATGTTCGACACCTGGTATCTCATGCAGTCCATGATACGCTCTGGACTCGACCTGACGCCTGTCATCACCCACGAGCTCGACTACACCGAGTTTGAAAAGGGCTTTGATCTCATGCTAACAGGAAAATCTTGCAAGGTCGTTCTGAAGTGGTCCTAATCCTGTTTCGCCCATAGCGGTCAGAGAATAGAAAATACTTTCCGAGCAGCTTTATAGGTTATGAACCTAAAAAGCTGCTCGTTGACGTTACTTTTACTAGTCAAGAGCAAGCTCTTGTGCTATAATATTGCCGTGAAAAAATGTCAGATATGCGGACGAGAAGCGCACATTTTTCTTACGCAGCTCGTCAACGGTGAAACAACCGACCTATCTCTTTGCGAACGCTGCGCCAAGGAAAGGGGCTTCTTTGACCCTCGCGCGCTCGGAGTTGACGCGAGTATTTTTCCTGAGAATCTTAAGCAAAAAGTAGATGAGCTGATACACGAGCTCACCCATCAGCAGGAGCGTGCCTCACTCCCTGAGCTCGCACACGGACACCCAGCAGACTTCGTCTGCCATAGCTGCGGACTGCGCTTTGAGCAGATGCTCCAGACGGGGCGCGTGGGCTGCCCCGAGTGCTACAAGCTCACGCTGCACGCTCGCCGCCATCCCTCAGGCGTCCAGTTCAGCGTAGACCAGCACGAGCAGAACGCATCTAGGGATGAGCCCGACAGCATCGAGTCCCAGCGCGCGCGCCTACTCGCCCAGATGGAGCAGGCCGTCAGAGACGAACACTACGAGGAGGCTGCGTGCCTGAGAGACCTCCTCAATGAACTAGAGTCAGACGCATGAAGCTCAATACCCTTTTACAAAGCAACTTCAACTGGGCTCTCTGTGGAGACGCCTATCATGATGTCATCCTCGGCTCGCTCACCCGCGTGGTGCGCTCGCTGAGCGATCACTGCTACCCAGGCTGGAGCCTCGATGAGCAGAGGAAGCAGACCATGGACTACCTACGCCCGCACGTGCTGGCACTACCGGGCTTCAAGACCTGCTTTCACTCCGAGATCCGCGAGCTCACATGGCAGCAGCGACGCCTCCTGCTGGAGCGCAAGCTCATCTCCCCCTGCATGGCCGCGCGTCAAGATGGCTGCGAAGTCTTCATCCCCAAAAAGCAGGACTGCTTCATCATGACCAATGAGGAGGAGCATATCGTCATCCACTGCTCCAGCCACGGCCTCGCCCTGCGCAGCTGCCACAAGCGCGCGCTCAAGCTCGCCGATACGCTGGAAAAGGAGCTGAGCTTTGCCCACACCCCCGAGACGGGCTACCTCACCAGCCTCCCCTACGAATGCGGAGATGCGGTGCAGCTATTCATCCTCATGCACCTGCCAGCCATGACCTGCACGTCTGAGCTGAGCAAGGTACATACGGCTCTGGAGAAGCTCGACCTCGAGCTCAGCTCCGTCTTCGCCGATGAGAAAGAAGAGACGGGCAATCTCTTCATCCTACGCTGCCAGCCCCCCAAGAAGGGCGACACCTCCATCGTCATGAAGCGACTCATCAAGATCGCCACCACCATGGCGCAGCGCGAGCTCAAGCTACGCGAGCACATCTATGACGTCCATGAGCTGGAGGCACGCGACCTCATCGGCCGCTCCATGGGCATCATCCGCTACGCGTCACGCCTGAGCTACAGCGAGCTGGTGGACTCCATCTCGCTCATCAGCCTCGGACTCCACCTCGGCATCCTCGAGACGACCCGCGAGGAGCTCAGCCTCGATGAGATCAACAACGAGCTCTTCACACTGCCCGTATCACTGGGCTCCGCCCACCTCCGCCAGCGCGCCTCGCTCCCCGTCGAGGAGAGCACCCTGCAGATACAAGCCCTGCGCTCCCAGCTCGCGCAGACCACCATCGACAAGCTCTCAATACAATTCAAGCCCTACAACAGAACGATATGAACAACTTCACCCCACGCGCTCTGCAAGTGATCAACATCGCCCGCCGTGAGGCCGAGCGACTCCAGCACAGCTACATCAATGGCGAGCACCTCCTGCTCGGCATCCTCAAGCTTGGACAAGGGATTGCGATCAATATCCTAGAGCACAGCCTCGTCAATATCGAGCAGCTCATCGAGCAGCTCGAGCAGGACCTCAGCCCCGGAGAGGCGAGCCTCAATGAATCGGGCACCCCCCCCTACACCCCGCGGGCAAAGAAGCTCATCGTCAACGCAGGCCATGAGGCAAAGACGCTCAAGCACACCTTCGTCGGCACCGAGCACCTGCTGCTCGCCATGCTCTCGGACTCCGATGGCATCGCGCTGCAGACGCTCACCTCCGTCGGGCTGACCTACAAGATCGCGCGCGAGCGCGTGCTTGAAGAGACGAATCACAAGTTCCCCCCCGACGAGGCCTCAGAGGACTTCGCAGACAACCTCCCCCGCTTTAACCCATCAGCAAACAACAACGATGAGAACGACGATGGCATCAACTTCGACCATGGGAGCAACCAATTCAACCACGAGGTGAACAACGATGAGGAACCCCGCGGCGACGTGCTCAAAATCTACGGCCGCGACCTCACGCAGCGCGCGCGCAACGGCGAGCTCGATCCCGTCATCGGGCGCAAGCAAGAGATCCAGCGCGTCATCGAGATCCTCTGCCGCCGTATGAAGAACAACCCCGTCCTCCTCGGAGAGGCCGGAGTGGGCAAGTCTGCCATCGTCGAGGGACTCGCACAGCTCATCATCGACGAGGATGTCCCCGAGTTCCTCATGGGCAAGAAGCTCATCTCCCTCGACCTCGCCATGATGGTCGCAGGGACCAAGTACCGCGGCCAGTTCGAAGAGCGCCTCAAAGCCGTCATGGATGAGATTCTGAAGAACAGAAACACCATCCTCTTCGTCGACGAGCTCCACACCATGATAGGAGCAGGCTCGGCAGAAGGCACCATGGACGCGTCCAATATCATCAAGCCCGCCCTCTCGCGCGGTGAGCTGCAGGTCATCGGAGCCACCACGCTCAATGAATACCGCAAGCACGTGGAGAAGGACGCCGCCTTTGAGCGCCGCTTCCAGCAGGTGCAGGTCGCTGAGCCCTCGGTGAATGACACCATCCTCATCCTCCAGGGCCTCGCCAATCGCTACGAAGAGCACCACCACGTCCGCTACACGCCCAAGGCACTCGAGACCGCCGCCAGCCTCTCCAAGCGCTACATCACCGGCCGCTTCCTACCTGACAAGGCCATCGACATCATTGATGAAGCAGGAGCGCACAAGCAGGTCGCGCGCATGACACGCCCCGAGGATATCAAAGTACTCGAGCGCGAGCGCGAGCAGCTCAATGAGCTCCAACAAGCAGCCGTAGTCGAGCGCAAGTTCGAAGAGGCAGCCATCTTCCGCGACCAGCGCAACGCCATCAAAAAGAACATCGAAAGTGCCATGGACATCTGGCGCAAGAATGTAGAAGGCGACTACAACGAGATCGACGATGACGACATCATGAAGGTGCTCTCCCGCTGGACAGGCATCCCCCTCTCCCGCATGGAGGAGAAGGAGACCGCCAAGCTCCTGCGCATGGAAGACGAGCTCAAGAGCAAGGTCATCGGGCAGGACGACGCCTGCGGTGCGATCGCCCGCGCACTGCGCCGCAGCCGCGCGGACATCAAAGACCCGCGCCGCCCCATCGGCTCCTTCCTCTTCATGGGTCCCACTGGCGTGGGCAAGACCTACCTCGCGCGCAACCTCGCCGAGATCATGTTTGGCACCGCCGATGCGCTCATCCAGATCGACATGAGCGAGTACATGGAGAAGCACACCACCAGCCGCCTCATCGGCTCGCCCCCCGGCTACGTCGGACACGACGAGGGCGGACAGCTCACCGAGCAGGTACGCCGACGCCCCTACTCCGTCATCCTCTTTGACGAGGTGGAGAAGGCGCACCCCGACGTGATGAACCTCCTGCTTCAGGTACTAGAAGAAGGCATCGTCACCGACTCACTGGGTCGCAAGATCAACTTCCGCAACACCATCATCATCCTCACGTCCAACGTAGGCGCGAGCCTCGCCACCGCGCGCAGCACCATGGGCTTTGGCGCGGTGGAGCAGCAGCAGGAGGCAGACTACAGCCATATGAAGGACAAGATCACCGAGGCGGCGAAGTCGCACTTCCGCCCCGAGTTCATCAACCGCTTTGACGAGCTCATCGTCTTCCGCATGCTTGAGAAGCCCGACCTCAGCCGCATCGTGCGCCTCGAGGCCGACAAGCTCGTCGATCGACTCAAGGAAAAGGACATCACCCTCCAGCTCTCCGAGCGACTCATCACCATGCTCACGGAGAAGGGCTACAACCCCGAGTACGGAGCACGCCCCATGCGTCGCGCCATCGAGCGCATGCTCGAGGACCCCATCGCCGAGGCCATCCTGCGCGGGGATCTGAAGCATGGACAGATCTCGCTCGCCGACGTCGCCGAGGGCGAGAGCACCATCACATTCACCCAACAAGCACCAGAAAAAAAGCCCCCCACGCCGAAGGCGAAGAAAGCTACTGGAGCTAAGAAAAAGCCCAGCACCACCGAGAAGACCACTGCCCCCGCAGCGAAAAAGCCCCGCGCCCCACGCCGCAAGAAAGACAGCCCCTCTGATACGGCTAGCTAAGCCCAAAAAGCCCCCTTTAGCCAACACAAAGCGACTCGCCCTGCATAAGCAGAGCGAGTCGCTTTTTACATCTTGTTGCAGCAGCCATCACGACGCCGACGTCTTGGCATCTTCATCGTCTTCTTCCTCCTCCGTATCCTCCTCACCACCACGCTCTAGATAATTCATACGCGCGCGATACGCCACAACGATGAGAGCGAGGAAAATAACGAAAATCGAGGCGACAACCCCCTCGTGCAGATCACGCTGCGAGAGCATCACACAGGAAATCACCATGAAATACAGCGACATCCAGAACCAGAGATAACGCCCCGAGAGCACCGCATGCAGCATCAGGGTGAAGGTGATCAGCGTCACGAATAGCGATTGGAACGCGATCGAGCAGCCCAGCAGCGGCAGCGGCAGCGCGATAAAGAGAGCCTTGCGACTCGCTGCAAAAAAGCTCCCCTCCGCCTGCATCACCTGCACGCGATAGTGCAGCCACAGCAGCACCACGCCGATGCCAAAGGACAGCCCACGCTCCAGCCACGCATGCGTCTGCTCATTATGAAGCACAAAGGTCAGCGACAGCGCCCAGATCACCCAGCCCGACGTCGCGAGAAAGCCCAGTGACTGATAGCGCTGCGAGCGACGCGCGCGCTCACCTATCAGAGACGCCCCCAGCGCGATGAGCAGCAGCAGCATCGCGCGCGAGCACTCATCAGGCAGCAGCAGATGACAGAGCGTGAAGAGCGCGAGCAGTGCTACCATCATCGCCATACGCGTCGCATGCCACCACGCCATCACGCCCGAGATCAGCAGCAGCCCCAGCACATGCCAGAAAAAGAACTGCGCCGTCAGCAGCCAGCTCAGCCCCGTACTCTCGAGCATATTCACCTTGCTAAGCAGCCCCAGAGCTGAGGCCGACTCCGAGCTAGCACTCTCCACCACAGTAGCAGAGCCCATCAGATAGTACGGGTAGCTAAAGAGTAGACAGAGAGCCAGCGCCCCCGAGAGCTCGCCAAACACCGTCGACTCGCGCCTCATGAACACATGCCAGCCCCACAGCAGCAGCAGCACCGCCCCCATCACGAGAGCATGCTGCCCCCACTGCGTGATAGAGGAGAGATAGGGCAGTGCATCCACGAGCACAAAGCCTATCCCCAGTGTAAAGAGCGACAGCGCCACGCTGCGCATCCAGTTGATAAAAAATCTCGATGGGAAGACATCCCCCGCCGCGAGCACATGCACAGCAGGCTGCATCTGCGACTCCTCCATCAGATCGCGCTGCAGCAGCAGGCGCATATCCGCCTGACGCGCCAGCACGCGCTGCGCATTCTTCTCCGCCATCTGCTCGGGCGTATCCACGAGCGCGAGCTGCGTGTCGCGACGCTGGGAGGCGAGGCGGGCGAGGTAGAGCATGACGCTCGCATTGAGCACCATCAACCCACCGCGCAGCATGAATCCATGAGAATCAGGCAGATCGAGACTCCACAGAGCCGCCGTCTGACAGCCCCACGAGATCACCAGCCAGCTCTTGCGCTCGTAGAACACCGCCTGCCACATAAAGCTCAAACTCCACAGCGTGAGCAGAGCCCACACGACCCCCGACGGGACTGCAACCTGCGCACCCGCAATCAGCAGCACAGGCACGAGCACCACCGCGAGACGCGACACGCTCCACCACAGCTTCTCCGTCAGCGAGAGCTGCCAATAGATCCCGCCCATCGCGAGCAGCGCGCCTAGCGCCATCAGAGGATCCAGCGAGAGCAGATGAGGAATCTCCCCCCCCTCACTCGGCATCATCTGCGGCAGAGAATCAGAAACAATACTGAGGAAGTAGAAATAAAACAAGCTCCCCCCCACAAGCCCAAACCAGAGGAAGAACAATGCCCCTGTAAAGGGATTATCCAGCGGCTGCCGGCGCACACTACGCTCAGATACAATCACCCAGAGCATCAGCACGATGAGCATATAGCCCTGAATGCGAAACTGATTGTAGAAACGCTCAATAAAAACCGCGCCCGTCGACTCATCCGCGAGCTCCATCTCAGGGAGGTTGAACACCAGCAGGAGATTGAGCCCTATACAGAGATAGATCGCCACACGCTGCACCTTGTGCAGCATGGAGAGCAGCAGCAGCACCATCATCGTCAGGCCAAGGATGATGCCCAAATGCCCCATATCGAACTGGGAATCGAATAGAAAGAAAATCGAGCCCAGAGCAATCGCCACACTCCCCGTCCCCGCCAGCAGCAGCAGCTCAGAGATCAGCTGCTGCCCCCGCGCCACCAGGCGAAACCAATAAAACCCACAGAAAATCGACACAATCGACATCATCACCGCAGGCGTGATATACTGTTCTTTTTCAACAAAATAACCTATATACAAAGAGGCGAGCAGCACGAGGATCCAGCCCCCTATGACAAGACCCAGCGTGATACCAATCGCGCGCAGGCGACTCATCTCACGCACATCAGCCACCCCCGACTGGCGCATAACGCGCGCCTGCTTGGGATCAATCACCTGCTGTTGAACCAGCTCATTAATATCACGATCATTCATAATGCGTAGAAAAAACCATAGCAAACCTCCTCAGAAAGTCAAGAGAATATGCCCCTCCCCCATCAATCGTCAAACCTGCGCTCTCAATCATCTATACGCGCCACCTACGGCTCTCCCCACGAGGTATAGCGCGAGGCTCAGCTCTCCAATCGACATGCGATTTGTCCCAAAATATGGCCTCCCGAGAGAAGAGAAGCCCCCATAACAATCCCCCCTACACTCCCTGAGCCTTGACTAGGCAAAACATAATTGCTAAGATCATACACCGCGACACACCGTGCAGTCTCATCACCGAGACCTCACCCCACGCAGCATAAGCCGATTCACTCCGATAGAACGCATCATCTCGCACAAAAAAAGCATCACCTCGCTCACTCAAATAACAAAGCAAACATGAAAAACCTCATCATATTAGGCGGCAACGGAATTGGCATGATCGCCATCTCCATCGCAAAGCAACTAGGCACCTACACCATCGGTGGCTTCTTGAACGACGTCATCCCCGTGGGAGACAAGATTGGAAAATTCGAGCAATACCCCGTCATCGGCACCACCGCCGACCTGCCACGCTACCTCGAAGATGAGAACAACCACTTTTTCATCGCCTACGTAGGGATGCAGTCCGAGAAAGAACTCTATGAAAAGATCACCACACTCCCCATCCCCCGCGAGCGCTTTGCCACCCTCATCCACCCCAGCGCCATCATCCCGCACGGCATGTGCCACATCGGAGCGGGTGTCCTCATCGCGCCTCTCGCCCAGCTCTCCCCCGACACGACGATGGAAGACAACTGCATGCTACTGGCGAACTCATTTCTCGGACACGACAGCACGATGAAGCGCTTCTCCCACCTCGCGGCGAATGCCACCGTCGGCGCGAACGTCACCATAGGGCGCGCCTCACATGTGGGTACCAACTGCACCATAAGGGAGAAAATCACCATAGGCGACTTTGCCCTCATCGGCTCAGGTGCCGTCATCCTCAAAGACGTCGAGGAGAACACCATCGTCGCGGGCAATCCCGCCAAGCTGCTGCGCAAGAAATCATAAGCCACCACATACCCCTCACCCCCTCCTCCCAGCCCATGACCCCCTCCCCCCTCGGCCTCTACTACGAAGACTTCATCATCGGAGAAGAACTCAAGCACAGCCTCTCCAAGACCATCTTTGAGAGCGACAACAACTTCTTCTCCCTACTCACGATGAACCACCACCCCGTCCATACGAACAGCGACTACGCCGCGCAGAACCAGCACGGCCAGATCCTCGTCGTAGGCACCCTCGTCTTCTCCCTCGCCGTCGGCATGACCGTCCCCGACATCAGCGGCAAAGCCATCGCCAACCTCGGCTACGAAGCCGTCAAGCACCTCAACCCCGTCTTCGTCAACGACACCCTCTACGTACGCACCCGAGTACTCGACAAGAAGCTCTCGCAGAGCAAGAGCGACCGCGGCATCGTCTACGTCGAGACCATCGCGAGCAACCAGCGCGGCGAGGATGTCCTGAGCTTCCGCCGGCACGTCATGATCAAGAAAATCAACAACTAGCACCCCTCCCTATGAGCGAATACCTGATGCGCAGCCTCATGTTCGTGCCCGCGCACAATGAGAAGCTCCTCGACAGCGCACGCCGCCGCGACGCTGACGTCCTACTCCCTGACATCGAAGACTCCGTCCCCCCCCCCTACAAACAACAGGCGCGCGACAACATCAAAGCCTTTGTCCAATCGGGCGGCCTAGGAGACAAGCTCATCTTCCCCCGCGTCAATGACCGCGAGAGCGGCGAGCTGCTGCGCGACGCCTACCAGCTCACCATCGACGGCATCACCGGCTTCATGTACCCCAAAGCCACAAAGGGAGAGGACGTCTACTTCTTTGGCAAGCTCCTCGAGACCATCGAGGCGGAGAAGGGATACCCCATCGGCACCTTCAAGATCATCCCCCTCATCGAGACCGCCGGCGCTGTGATGAACATCCAAGACATCTGCACCGCCTGCCATCGCGTCGTCGCCGTCGCCTTTGGCTGCGAAGACTTCGTCACCGACCTTCAAGGCAAGCACGACCCCGACGGCATGAGCATCTTCACCCCACGCGCCATGATCGCCATGGGAGCGCGCGCCAGCGGCGTGATCCCCATCGACACCGTCCACATCCGCGTCCACGACCTAGAAGATCTGGAGAGGAACCTCAACATCGCGCGCAACCTCGGATTTGAAGGCATGCTCGTGCTCAACCCCAAGGAGCTCCCCCTCGTCCACCAATACTTCTCCCCCTCAGCGCAAGAAGTAGCCGACGCCCAAGAAATGCTCCAGCTCGCCGAGGAAGCCGCCAGCAGCGGCCAAGGCGTCGCCCTCAAGAATGGCAAGTTCATCGGCCCGCCCATGGTCAAGATCGCCCAGCAAATCCTCCAAAAGCACGCCCAGATCCAATCGCGCCTCAGCCCCTAGCCATGACTGACACCAGCCCTGCAAGCGATGCTCCCACGGCGGAAGCCCCCCTGCTGAGCATCTACTGCCTCGTCTACAACCACGCCGCCTTCCTACGCCAATGCCTCGATGGCTTTGTCATGCAGCGCACGAGCTTCCCCATCGAGATCCTCATCCACGATGACGCCTCCAGCGACGAGAGCCAAGCCATCATCCGCGAATACGTCGAGCACTACCCCCAGATCCAGTGGCGCCCCATCTATCAGACGGAGAACCAATACAGTCAGGGAAAGATGCCCATCTTCACCGTCATGCCCCTCGTACGAGGACGCTACGTCGCCTTCTGCGAAGGCGACGACTACTGGACAGACCCGCTCAAGCTCCAAAAGCAAGTCGACTTCCTCGAATCCCACCCCGACTACAGCATCTGCCACCACCCCGTACGCCTCACATGGGATCAGGGCGAGAAGCCCGACGAGATACGCCCCGCCCCCTACAAGAGACACCGCCTCAGCACACTGACATTGAGCGATCTGGCAAAGCGCAACCGTGTCATCACCGCCTCCGTCGTCTACCGCTGGGCCTACAACCGCGATGAGCACCGCTTCGAAGACCACTTCCCCAGAAATGTCTTCCCCTCCGACTACATCCTCGTGCTCGCCCATGCGACCCGAGGCAAGGCAAAGCTCCTCCCCGACACCATGTCCACCTACCGCCTCCACGCCGGCGGCGTCTGGTCAGGCACAATCAAGACAGACCTGTTCTACGTCAAGCAAGCCGCCCCCCTCATCAACTTCTACATCGCGGCGCAGCAGATCACAGGGCATGACTTCCGCCCCGCGCGCCTCGACATGCTCCACGACTGCATCCTCGCCTGCTTTGTCACTGGCCATTATGACAAGCTCCGCGAGCTCCAGCAGCTCTACCCCGCAGACTACGAGCAGATCATCCAACAATACAGCAAAGCCACACGCTCAAACAGAAAACTCCAGTGGCAGCAGAAAGTAGCCAGCACCTCCTACTGGCGCTTTACCGTGAAAAAAATCGCCTACCACTGGCGACGCCTTTGGAGCAAAAGCAACTCGGCATAAACAAATACGCTCATCACCCACGCCCACGACTCACGGCCAGAGCTCGTGGGCGTGTGCTTGATGACCTCACCTCTCATGATCCCCTCACGAGAGAGACAAAAAAGCCCCTTGCCAGCGCGGGGAGAACTTGCTAATATCATCAGATATGACCCC
>CAYJID010000038.1:0-13370 GCA_964370135.1 uncultured Akkermansia sp.
GGCAGCTTGACATCACGCAGGTGAGCGGGTCCCATGGGATCTAGCTCGCCTTTGTCATTCATCCTCGACTCCATCACGCGGAATACCTGCCCGTCGCTGTACATATGCACGACGTAGTAACGCTCAGCGTCCTTCAGCACGAAGGTAACGAGGGGATGATGCGCGCGGGTGTAGTGCATCTTTTTCTCCTTTTCAGCGATGGCGACTCCATCCTTGGCGAGATCGACTCCCTTGAAGAGCTCCGCGACATTCACCGCAGCGTCTGCCTTGCGGTAGTAGTGACTCTCCACCATGATGATGGGATCATTCTCTAGGCTGCTGCCTCCATAGCTTTTGTGCTCAGTGCGAACGGCAGCCACGTAGGCGTACTCAGGCATGAGCTGCGTCTGCGCAGGTGCGGGGACAGCTGGGGGCGTGGTGTCTCCTACTTGAGCGGAAGCTGCGCACGCAGGCAGCATCGCTAAGGAGCATGCGAGTAAAGTGAGATAAGTTTTCATATCGTCTACACTTTAACAAGGATAGCATCATGTATCAAGCCAAGAGTTGGAGATGAACGATGGAAATAAAGCCCGCTCCACAGCAGGGCTGTGGAGCGGGCTTGTTTTTTCGAGATTTATTATGAAACTTCGACTCGAGAAAATTACTTCAGGAAGCGGCGAATGATGGCCTTGTCCTTGAGACGCTGTACCCAGCGGTTGTAGTTCTTTGCGCTCTTGCGACGCAGCACGGAGGCATTCACCTTCTCACGGACTTCAGGGTTGCTGAGTGCGGGAGGGGCGGCTTCTACGATGCGCTGTGACTGAGCCAGCGTGCAGCCTTGTGCATCGACGATGGGACCGACGAGGGCACCAATCTTGGCACCAAAGATGATGGTGGCGAACTCAGGGGAGAGGCCATTGCGGGCAGTCAGCGGCCAGACACCGCCGTCCTTGGCATGAGCGTCAGCGGAGTAACGCTTTGCCGCGTCTTCAAACGTGATATCACCCTGTTCGATGGCGCGCTTGAGGCGAGCGGCTTCAGCAAAGTTCGCACGGACGTTTTGCGTGGGGTCTTCGTCGAGAGCCTGCATCTTGATGTAGATCTTTTTGAACTTGATCTTGTCATCGCTCGTGTTGCGGTAGTCACGCTTCGTACGGTTGTACTCCTGCTGGATTTCCTCAGGTGTAGGAGGGGTGTGCTGCTCGTAGCGTGCGGAGCGCATGGCACCGACCATGAGCTCCTTGCGGATCTCCTTGCGGTAACTGCTGAAGGTCTGACCTGTACGCTGAAGGTATTCGTTGAGCATCTTACGCTTGCCGCCGAATTGATTGAGGATGCGGTTGTTGATCTCTGCATCAATATCCTGCTCGCCCATCATGTAGCCATTGTTTTCAAACTCAGCAATGACGAGCTCGCGCTCGATGAGTTCTTCGAGAATCTTGCTGCGTGCATCAGCGAGGGCGCGGGTGAATTCCTCACCCTGCACAGGATGGAGTGCGACGAGCTCACGCATGACGGGGATCACGCGGACGCGCAGCTCCTGAGAGGTGATGGTGCGACCATTCACCGTTGCGGCGATGCGATTGACAACACCTCCCGTTGGCGTGGGGGGCTTGGGGTTGGGCTTAGTTGTGGTGGTGGTCGTTGTGGTGGTCGTGGTCGTTGACTCATCAGGCTGAGCGACGACTTCTTCTGTGACGATCACTTCGCCGTCGGGTTGAGCGACGACTTCTTCTTGGTACATTTCATCGACGACCAGATCTTCGTCAGCGCTGAACTCTTGGTCAGCAGAGGCAAAGAAGGCGCAGCATGCTACAGGCACGGCGAGCTTGGACATCGTGGGCAGATAGGTAATGATGTTTTTCATAATGGTTTTTGTGAAAAATTGTTATGATATATGCGTAATAGGGTGAATCGGGAGACGACTATTTTTCTTCGGTGAGAGATGATGTTGATGAGGCGCGACGGCGGAGACGAGCAGCGTAGGCGCCGTCTGCCTGTTCGCGGTGGGGGAGCGCAAGATAGCTCTCCTCGAGTTCAAACTCGGGGTGCATTTCGAGGAAGCGAGCGACGTTGTCTTGGTTCTCCACCGCCTCGATGGAGCAGGTGGAGTACACGAGGCGTCCGCCAGGGCGCACGACCTTCGCCGCCTGAGTGGCGATGCTCAGCTGTAGCTCCACGATGCGGCTGAGCTCGTCTGGCGTGAGGCGCCAGCGCGCGTCGACACGGCGTTGGAATACCCCCGTATTGGAGCACGGCAGATCAATGAGCACGGCGTCAAAGCCATCTCGCCACTCGGCGGGTGGCTCCTGCGTCCAGTCATGCGCAGCGACGCGCACCTGCTCGACGCCTGATTTGAGAATATTCTCCCGCAGAGGCTCGAGACGATGCTCGCGCAGATCGGTAGAGAGCAGATCGAGATCACCGCCCGTCGCATAGATCATCGCGATAGACTTGCCCCCAGGTGCTGCGCAGGCATCGAGGATGCGCTCGCCTTTCTGAGGTGCTAGCAGGTCGATGCAGTGGCGTGTGGAGGGATCGGTGATGTAGAGCTGGCCCTCGGCGAGTGCGGCCTTGGGCATGCCGGCGCTAAAGCGGTACCAGTGTGGTAGATCCTTCACAGGCAGCCAGCTTTCGTGGATGCTCGCGGGTGGATTCAGCGGATTGACATGACCGTAGACAGAGGACTGGCGCAGATTCCACTGGAGCAGAGCAACGGTATCGCTGCGGCCAAATTGCTTGAGCCACGCATCCACGATCCACTTGGGCGTGGAGTACTGTACATGGAGGGGCTGCTTGGCGCGCTTTGCCTCCAGTCCTGCTTGCACGCGCAGGGCGGTGCGCAGCATCCCATTGATGACCCCGCGCAGGGGGCGTGGGACGATCTTCACCGTCTCATTGACGACGGCGTAGGAGGGCATCTTGAGCACATAGATCTGCGCGAGCGCGCTGAGGATGAGCCAGCGATAGCTCGTTTCTAGCTTTCCCTGTCTCAGCTGATCACACACGTACTCCAGCCAGCTGCGGTTGCGCAGCGTCGTGTAGACGATGGTCTGTACCATGGCGCGGTCGGCATGCGAGATGCGGTGCTCGAGCGTGGCTTGGGTGATGAGTGACTCAGCAAACGACCCTCCACGAGCCCAGCGCTTGAGGCAGGCCCAAGCGATGGAGCGGGCAGTCGGAGCTTGTAAATGTTTTTGACTCACGTCGCCATACTAGCATAGGTACAGGGGTTTTGTAAATGAAAACTTAGTTATTATTTTACATCTTTCCTTTTTATTACTAAATCTTAACAATAATATTCCCTACCAAATTGGGAGGTAAATTCGCTGATGCTAAGTGCTATCTCTCTTTTTAAGCGTATTTCAAACAGTAAACACTACTCAATATTAACATCTAACAGAAAATTTAGAATAATTCGAAAAAACATCTTGACTTCAAATAAAAATTATTCTAAGATTCGCCAGCGAAAGCAAACAATCAACCAACCAACATCACATCATGTCCGTTATCAATACAGAAATCGCCGAATTCAGCACCAATCTTTACCAAACTGGAGAGTTCAAGACTCTCTCCAAAGCCGACCTCATGGGCAAGTGGAGCGTCTTCTTCTTCTACCCTGCTGACTTCACCTTCGTCTGCCCCACTGAGTTGGCCGACCTCGCCGATCTCTATCCTTCCTTCCAGCAGGCAGGTGTTGAAGTCTACGGTGTGTCCACCGACACGCATTTCGTCCACAAGGCATGGGTAGAATCCGACCCCCTGCTCACCAAGGTCACCTACCCCCTCGTCGCTGACCCCTGCCACACGCTCTCCAAGGCATTTGACGTCTACACGGACGGCGCAGGTCTCGCCGAGCGCGGCACCTTCATCATCAATCCTGATGGCATCATCGTCGGTCTTGAGATCTCCGCTGGCAACGTCGGTCGCAACGCCGCTGAGCTCCTCCGCCGCGTGCAGGCTAGCCAGTTCGTCCATGAGCACGGCAATGAACTCTGCCCCGCCCGCTGGACACCCGGTGCAGACACCATCAAGCTCTAAGAGTTTTTCCTAAAAGAATTAACTTCATAATAGGTAAAACCCCACTTGCACCCGCGCAAGTGGGGTTTTGTGCTGTCGCCTCCATCGCGCTGCATTCATTTCTCCTTGACAACAATCTTCGCCACTGATTTACTAACAGCATGAGAATTCCCCTCTATGGCACCATGCTTCTGCTATCACTCACCAGCTGCGAAATGACGACTCAAGAGTTCTTCCAGCCGAAATACGCACTCAGCGATTATCAAGCGAGAGTCTCCCGGGTAGAGCTCATCGTGTGCCCGCGTATCGATGCTAACCCTGCCCGCGTCCCCAAAGACAAAGAACTTGATGACTACAACATCAAGCTCACCGCGCAACAGCAAAAGGATCTCATTGAGATCTACCGATCCATAGAACATCGACGTGCTATCACGAAAAAGAGATCAATGCTTATCCACGATAGCTATGGAGCTATTGCTAGCCTTCATTTCTACGATGCAAACAATACTGAGCTAGATAGTATTTATCAAGGCACAGAACTGTACTCAGATAGTCAAAAAGCGGTCTACGATGGATATTATCTCTACCTACCGCACAAAGAGCTAACGCGTCTGAGAAAGATCTTCTCCGATGCGGTCAATGCATCAAGGATTCTAGAAGACCCCCTATCTCCACAGCAGCTGTTCATCACGCCTCCATCACCAGAGGAGCTTGCAAGAGGTTTCACTACCGTAGATGAGTAATGCATCCAGTCGCAATGAGTCATCACTAGCCGCCAACACCCTGCTGGCGGCATGAATTCTTGACAATCGTCATACTGCATGCTACAATAACCTTTCAACTCACAGTATTTTTACCGATCCACATCATGGGCAAAACTCTTTATCAGAAAGTATGGGACGCGCATACCGCTGGCATCCTGCCAGACGGTCGCACGCAGCTCTTTATCGCGACACACCTCATGCACGAGGTCACCTCTCCTCAAGCCTTTGGCATGCTACGCGATCTCAGCCTCCCCGTCCTCCATCCCGAACGCACCTTTGCCACCGTGGATCACATCATCCCCACGGATGACCAGCAAGAACCCTTCCCCGATGATCGCGCGCAGGCTATGCTCACTGAGCTGCGCCGCAACTGCGGGGAGAGCGGCATCCGATTCTTTGACCTCAGCGGCTCGCAGCAGGGCATCGTCCACATGGTCGGCCCTGAGCTCGGCATCACGCAGCCTGGTATGACCATCGTCTGCGGCGACTCGCACACCGCGACACACGGAGCCGTCGGCTCCATCGCCATGGGCATCGGCACGACACAGGTACGCGACGTGCTCGCGACCCAGAGCCTCGCCATGCTGCCGCTGAAGGTGCGCCAGATCCGCGTCGAGGGCACACTGGGTGCAGGTGTCTCGGCGAAGGACGTCGCTCTCCACATCATCCGCCTCCTCGGTGCTGACGGTGGTCTGGGCTACGCCTATGAGTTCGCCGGCTCCACCATCGAGAATATGGAGATGGACGGACGCTTCACGCTCTGCAACCTCGCGATTGAGGGTGCCGCACGCTGCGGCTATGTCAATCCCGATGAGAAGACCTACGCCTACCTAAAGGGACGCCTCTTTGCCCCCCGCGATGAGCAGTGGGAAGAAGCCGTCGCACGCTGGAGCAGCTTCTGCTCGGATAGGGACGCCGTCTATGACGACATCGTCACCATTGATGCCGCCGACATCGAGCCCACCGTCACCTGGGGCATCTCGCCCGACATGGGCATCGGCATCAGCGAATGCATCCCCTCCGTGGACGACGCAAAGAACGACGAGGCGCGCAAGGCCTACGCCACCGCGCTTGACTACATGAAGCTCGAGGCCAAGACTCCCATCAAAGGACTGCCCATCAATGTGGTCTTCATCGGCTCCTGCACGAATGGACGCATCACAGACTTCCGCGAGACCGCCGCCCTGCTGAAGGGCAAGAAAGTCGCCGCAGGCGTCCGCGCCCTCGCCGTCCCTGGCTCGCAGATGACCGCGCGCCAGTGCGAAGAGGAGGGCATTGCCCAGATCTTCCGCGATGCAGGCTTTGAATGGCGACTCGCGGGCTGCTCCATGTGCCTCGCGATGAATCCCGACCGCCTCCACGGAGACGAGATCTGTGCCAGCACCAGCAACCGCAACTTCAAGGGACGCCAAGGAAGCCCCACAGGCCGCACGCTCCTCATGAGCCCCGCCATGGCCGCCGCAGCAGCCGTCACAGGCACGGTCGCCGACCCCCGCGAGGTGTTCTCCCTGAGCTAAAGGGAACCTTGCAAAATTAGTTTTCAGAAATTGCAGATTTCGAAAATGAGCGTCACAGCACGTCTTTTGCAGCAGTTTGGCGAGAATTCGCGGCTTTTTGGGCTTACATAGCTCGCTATGCGCGCCCAAACGCCACAAATTCTCATCCAAACTACTAGCAAAATCCGAAGCTGCTAATTTTGCAAGATCCCCTAAATCATCCATCACGTTTTTCCTAGCCAACCCAACTTTTTTCTCAATCATGCCCCTTCTTCAGATCACTGCTATCTCTGGTACTGCCGTCCCCGTCCTCGGAGCCGACATGGACACCGACCGCATCATCCCCGCGCGCTTCTTGAAGTGCATCACCTTTGATGAACTCGCCGGCACCATGTTCGCCGACGAACGCTTCAACGAGGACGGCAGCAGCAAGAATCACCCCATCGACGCGCCCGAGTATGCGGGCGCGAGCATCATCCTCGGCGGGGACAACTTCGGCTGCGGCTCCTCGCGCGAGCACGCCCCACAGGCCATCAAGCGCTCGGGCATCCGCGCCGTCATCGCCGAGAGCTTTGCCGAGATCTTCTTTGGCAACAGCACCGGCATCGGCCTGCCCTGCCTGCGCGCGAGCCACGAGGACATCCAGCGCCTCGTCGCACACACGCAGCAGCAGCCCTCCACGGAATGGAATATCAACCTCGACACCATGAGCATGAGCTCGGCTGATGGTGCCATCAGCGTCCCGCTGACCATGCCCTCCGAGCCCCGCGAGGCACTCATGCAGGGACGCTGGGACGCCGTCGTCGAGCTCATGAATGCCCCTGATGCCATCGCGCATCTGGCCGCGACCCTCCCTGCGCCCTCTGCCCAATAAGAGGGTGAGGGCGAGGAAAAATCCTCTTTTCTCATCTTATGCTCATCCACCTATCCAACATCGTTCAGCGAGGCATCATCGACAACACCACCCGCGGTCAAGTCGAGCTACGCCTCTGGTATCATCAGGACAAAGACCCCCTCGAGTACATCCTCGAGGGCGACTGCTGCCGCGATATCGCAGGCTGTCGCGTGAGCTTTGAAAATCGAGCGTGGATGCCCCAGCCCGAGGGAGACTGGGAGGCGCTCGTACAGCTCTCCCTGCTGTGCAAGAAGCTGCAGGCGGGAGACATCACCCTGTCGCGCCTCCAGCAGGATGAGAACAACCAGCGCACGCTGCGCCGCATGCTCTCCATCGAGTTCTTTGCCGACACGCGCTTCCGCGTGCTCGTCGACGTGGACTACTTCGACTTTGACATCAGCCCTGCCGCATGGCAGCTCAACTGGGAGGAGGCCAACCTACGCTCGCTGCTCAGCCGCGATAGCCTGCGCAATCATATCAACACCTGCGTGGAGCTCTACAGCCTCCATCAGGTGAGCACGGACAGCGACGACTTCGAGCGCTGCAGCTGGGATGAGGTGCTCAATCAGGCCGAGTCCCGCGCCGCCATCTACCGCACCATACGCGACAAGTACTACGGACAGGACAACTCGCTATCGAGCACGGCCTACGTGCTCGACATGCCCCAGCTGCTCGGTCCCTGGATACGCGAGGATAGGCACGTCATCCCCAGCCGCGTGTACGACCACACGCGCACGCTGATCCTCTTTGACTACCTCGAGACCGCACACCGACGCCCCGTGCATCGGGCGATGCAGCACGCGCTCTTCCACCACACCAATGAGCTCACGCAGCTCGTCTCCTCCAGCCTTCAGCGGCTGATGGAAAAGAATCATGACATGCAGGAGCAGGCAGAAGAGGTCATGCAGCTCTACTCGCGCATCGTCTCGCGCATCCTCGCCACCATCCTACTCCATCAGCAGAGCAAGAGGGAGAAGACACGCCCCCAGTACCGCGACATGCTCATCGGGCGCGTCAAGCACCTCTACCTCCGTCTCAAGCAGGTCATCGCAAAGCTCCCAGCGGGACTCGACAACGAGCGCGACATCCGACACACAGCGGTCAAGCTCCACACCGAGTTGCGCCACTTCCGCTTGGAGATCCAACGCTAACCAGCTTTTCTCGCGTCCCCACACAGACAACGCTCCACATGTACCTATCAGCTCAGAGACGCGACTACATCCTACGCCTACTGGCTGAGCGTGGCTGCATACGCAGTACCTTGCTCGCGCGCGAGCTGGGCGTGACCGATGAGACCATACGCACCGATCTCATCGCGTTGGAAAAACTCGGTCAGCTCAAGCGCAGCCACGGGGGCGCCACCTACTGCATCCCGACCTGCGCTGAGAAGAGCCCTGCCAGCAGCCTACTGCTCCCCCTCGTCGCGCTGCTCAAGCGCGAGAAACTCATCTATCTCGAAGACAGCATCCTCAGCCGACTGCTGCTCAAACTCCTCGAGGACACGCCCCTCCAGCTGCTCAGCAACGCCCCCGCCCTCCTTGAGACACTGCAAGCCCCCGCGCATCCCCACCACGTGATGAGCACAGGAGGGATACTCCACAAGGAGAGCAAGCTGCTGCTCGGAGAGCTCGCGGAGAAAAACCTCCTCAGCATGCACATGACCTGCTGCATCCTCGCCCCCGAGCACGTCACGCCAACCCACGCGGGCTATGTCAAGCTGCATTACCCCACGCATGAGCAAGCACGCTGGGTCGAGCATGTGCATGCGCGCTGCGCGCGCTGTTTTATCATCGGGCGTCGCGCCATGATTGAGCCTCACCAAGAGATCACCCGCAGTGCTGTGACACAGCCGCTGCATACCACCACGATGTTCTCCGAGGGAGCAGCTCCGCCGAGCAACTGGTCACCACGCACGATTCCGCAGGCGCTCTTCAACCGCCTGCAGCTCACGCAGCTCGTCGAGGCACCCGACCATGGCGAGGAGGCCTATTGAGCCCGCGTGTATAGAATGCGACAAAATTACCTCATTCCCACGAGAATCCTTGACCTAGCCGCTCAAATATGTCATCATGTCTGAGCCTGACCGCTCTGCGGTGAGGCAAGACACACAGACTAGGGCCCCGTCGTTCAATGGATAGGACAGAGGTTTCCGGTACCTACAATGCGGGTTCGATTCCTGCCGGGGCTGCTCTACATGAAAAACTACTGCAACACGCGTTGCAGTAGTTTTTCATTCATTCACCACCCTTAAATTTCCACATGTTCTCACTCATCCTCCCCCTCCTGCTCGCCAGCACCTCCCCCGCTGAGCCCAGCACAGAGCTCTGCCGCCCCTGCTGCCCCTCCCCCCTTCCCTACCAGCTCTCCTACGCCTACGCCATCGACGACGGCGAGATACGCGGAGCGCACGTAGACACGCCACGCGCCAGCATGAGTGTCTTCAAGATATTCATCGCCGCGGCCGTCCTCCAGCATCTCGATGAGGGCAGGACCAGCCTCGACACCGCCATCGTCATCCCCAAGGAGGAATGGGAGCAGGACACCTGGAGCCCCCTTCAGAAAAAACACCGAGGCACGGACGCGAGCTTCAGCCTCGCCGCTCTCCTCGACGCCACGCTCATCGAGAGCGACAACATCGCCACGGATGCCCTTATCCGCCATATCGGCGGACTCGCGGGGCTCAACAAGACGCTCGCCGCTATGGGCATGCCTGACGTCGCCTTCCACGCCATGGAGAGAGAAATGCAGCTCTCCCACAGCCATGCGGCAAAGAATCAACTCAGCGCGAAGCAGGTCATCACCCTGCTGCGCACACTGCGCCGTGGCAAGCTGCTCTCGCCAGCCTCCACGCGCGAGCTCACCCGCCGCATGGAAGCCTGCGTCACGGGTCGCGAGAAGATACGCGCCCAGTTCCCCGCCAGCTACACCGTGGGCAATCGCTCGGGCGGCTCGGGGCGCAATGCCGCAGGAGTAAAACTCGGCGACAACGACGCGGGCTACATCCTACTACCCGACGGCCGCTGCCTCTATCTCTGCATCTTTATCAACGACTCCTCAGCCTCGGACGCCGACCACCTCCGACTCTTCCAATCAGTCTGCCAGAGTGCCACCCCTCAACCATAAACCACCCCACATAGACAAGATGAATATTTACGAAACCCGATTCACCGTCGCTAGCTACCACTGCGACGCCGCCGGCCGCCTGCGCCCCGATGCCTTTCTCCATTACTGCCAAGAGGTCGCCGAGAACCACGCACATCGTGAGAACTACGGCTACGACTGGGGCATGGCCCTCGGTCTCATCTGGGTGATGAGTCAGGCCGATGTCATCATCCACCGCCATCCCCGCTGGAAGGAGGAGCTGCTGCTGCGCACCTACTCGGGCATCGCCAGCCCACTACAGGCGCGCCGCTGCGTCCAGCTCTACTCCGCTGATGGCAGCGAGCTGCTGGTGGAGGCCGAGCTGCAGTGGCTGCTCATCGACCTGCGCCGCCGCAGACCGACACCCTTCAAGAAGATTGACAAGGAGTTCGACACGCTCGATTCCAGCTTCACAGCCCCCGTCCCCGAGGAGGGATGGCAGCCTCGCGAGCAAGCCCCCGTCGCCTACGAGACAGGCTGGCGCGATCTGGATTTTCATGGTCATGTGAACAACGCGTCCTACCTCATCTGGCTGCTCCACGCCATGCCCGAGCAGGCGGGAGCTCTGCGCCAATTCCGCATCCAATTCATCAAAGAAAGCATGTCAGGCGAGCTGCTGCACATCAATCATGAGCAGCTCGCAGACAGCGAAGACTGGACACGCCACCAGATCAGCGATGAGGCGGGCAAGCCCCGCGCCACCATCACCTGCCATTGGGATAGCCTGTGAGTGAGATGGCAGCGCGCGCCTCACGGGCTCACTGCCCCTCACGGGGCACCCAGATGAGGCGGTAGTACTGCCCCTGCTCATCCTCATAGGCGGTGATGATATGCAGCGTCTGCTTGTCGCGATTCTCGTCTTTCTCATCCACCAGTGTCTGCAGATAGATGCGCTTCACCCCTTTGTAAGAGGCGGGAGCATCGCACCAGCCTAGCTTCGACACGACGGGGCGCGACTCGGGGTTATACTTATTATAGGAGATATCAATGAGGGGCAGGCGCGTCAACTGGGCTTGCTGCTCATCGCCCTGTGGGGCAATCAGGTAGTAGCGATACGCGTCCTGCGTCACCTCGTACCGTGCGAGTGGCGTATCAGTAGGCGCATCCATGCGCTGCCACGCGAGAGTCCATAGTTTCTCAGGCGTGCCGCGGAGCTGGCAGTAGCGAAAATCACAGTGATGCCACCTCGTCGTTTCGAAGGACTCGATGAGAGAGCGATCCTCTGACGCCTTGCTACGCTCGCGCAGGACAGCGAGCGGGTCCTTCTTCTCTAGAAGATGGTCGCGATAGTCCACCACAAGGCGATGATGAGATGCCGCATGGTCTCCATCTTGATAGCAGCGTCCTCCCTCTACTTGGAGTACAGCAGGGGCGATCGTGGCGGGGGCACTGCCCATCACCTTGCTCTGCGCATCCACATAGCGAGTCACAGTCTTGCGAAAGGAATACATAGGAGACTTATAATCATGTCTATTCTGAGTCGAGGCGATGGGGAGATTTCGATAATCCTCCGACGTGGCGAAGCCCGCGCCACGATTGAGTTGACCGAGCAGTTGACGCTCCACATCATACATGAAATGCCATTCATAATGGATCGTCAAGGGGATGATCAGATGATCCATGAGATGCACCCTCACCCCCAGCTTGAAGCAGGGATTCTCCACCTGCTCACCTCGCTCTGATTCCCACAGGAGCGGGGGGAGACTCTCGAGCTGGTAGGAAATGCGCCTCACTGAGGCACCCAAGTGATCTAGGTGAACAGACTGCGCCTCGCCGACCTCGACGCGCGTGCCCTGAGCCGTCGGAGTCATCACGAGGGGGATACGTCCTGAGAACGACTTGATCAGATACATCAAGCCATCTCCATCGATGATAGTCGGGCTTTCGTCACCAAGAGACACCTCCATGCGCCACTCTGCTGGGATCCTCACATCGAGCAGGAGAGGCTCGCGCTCCGAGGATGAGAACAGGCCGTAGGCCATACACAACAACAAGCCCACCACCACAAAGATGACTGTGGAGACTATAAGAACAATTTTCTTGATCATGGTACATACAGCATACACATCGACACTCCCCTCATCAAGCAAAAAGAGCCTCGCGCAAGCAGCCTGCACAGACGCAGCGACGGAGTCAAGACGCAATTGATCTTTTTCGTGGAGTTAGAATCGGTATTTTCGATCACAAAAAACATTGTAGATACGGTGTTTTTCATCACTCACATCATCACTCCACTCTCATTGTTATGACACAAGCTTTGGTAATATTTGCAAATCCACACTTGATTAGTAGGATTAAAAATGATAAAACATAACTGTCCGCTACATCTCTTATAGCAGACGACTCCGAACACACACAAACATATATATGAAGACACTTACCTCCGTACTCAGTATCGCCGCCCTCAGCTTTGCATTCGCCTCTAGCGCCCTGGCTGGTGGAGCATGCGCCAAATCTGGTGCTGCCCCTTGCGCTATGAAAGCAACATGCGATAAAAAAGCAGCTTGCCCGAAAACGACCACTTGTGCCAAAAAGGCAGCATGTCCCAAGCAAGCAGCATGCCCAGCAAAGAAGGGTTGTCCTAAGATGAAGAAGAAGGGATGCGGCTGCGCGAAATCCTGCAGCAAGTAAGCCCACCACATAGGGACTCCCCGCCTCCTATCTCTCAGAACACATCAGGCGAAGAATCCCGCCGAGGTAGCCGAATCATTCTCTCGAAAAAACGCTAGGTCCGAACAAAAAACCGATTCCCTACCTCATCACGTAGTTGCACACGCTATTACTTCCTTTTCATTAGATACAACGGGGACTCACCGATTCATTGGTGAGTCCCTGCTTGTGTCTGGGCACATGGAGCGTGACACAGAGAGCTGCGCGCGCCAAAGGGGACCTTGCAAAATTAGTTCTGGGAAATTGTAGATTTCGAAAATGAGCGACACAGCACGTCTTTTGCAGCATTTTGGCGAGAATTCGCGGCTTTTTGGGCTTACATAGCTCGCTATGCGCGCCCAAACGCCGCAAATTCTCATCCAAACTGCCAGCAAAATCCGAAGCTGCTAATTTTGCAAGATCCCC
>CAYJID010000039.1:0-13272 GCA_964370135.1 uncultured Akkermansia sp.
TGAAGCGATTTTCTGAATTTTCTTATTTAGAATGACGAGAATTTAGAAGCCCCCGGAAGCCTTATGCCCTATTCGAGAGGAGAGAGCGGTATGCGACTTTTGACTATTCTGAGAAGAATATGATCTCATCAGCGAGAGCTCTAGCTGTGCTGCATGCGGACATGGAGCATCATCGGGATGCATTGAGTCCGTGGGTCAACAATCAACCAGTCTACCAATGCGACGATATGTTTGCGTTGATCGCGCAAGGCTTGGGCGAGCATGAGCTTGACGGTGAGGCGATCGAGGATAGCTTGCAGCGCGTGGCTGCATTTCATCAGAGTGACGCGTGCAAGTGCTTGTTGAGGATTGCTATACACGGCGATTATGCAGGGGACAATATCCTGTTCCATCGCTGAATGAGGAGGATAGTCGCTTTGCTCGCCCCTTCGGGGACTTTTTTCACCCAACAAAATGAAGGTTTGATATGATGATACCCTCGATCTCGGCGCTGAGCTCGCCCGTGGGAATGGAGAAGACTCTGATACGTGATAGCAGAAGTATATGGTCGGATACGTGCCCCTCTAGGGGGCACGTATCGTTTTTACCCTGATGATGAGGAGACGGGGGGCACGAATCCCATCTCCTCGTCAGAGAAATCTTTACGAGGCTCGCGCCTAGATATCGCGCTGCATCATGCGGCGGCGACGGCGGGCGAGGATGCCTGCGAGAGCGAGTAGGCTCAGCGTCGTGGTGCTGGGCTCTGGGATGACGTCGGAGGGACCGCGACCGATGACGAAGTCGGTGGCCGTGCCGTCGTAGGTGAACTGCACACCGTCAGTGCCGTAGTACTTGCGGATGCCGTCGTACTCGACGTAGATGGAGGAGAGGTCGTCTTCCAAGCCATCGGTGCCGCCGGGGAGCAGATCAATGAGGCTGACCGTCAGGGTGCCGCCCATACTATCAATCATATCACCATCAATGAGTGTCACGCGGAAGATGCTCGTACTCATGAGCTCTTCGCCCAGAGTGACGTTGATATTCTGGAGCTCATTGATGGTCATCTGCTCGCTGTTGGCGATGGCCATCTGGCTGTAGGAGGCGTCTGAGTTCACATGGAAGTCCAGCGTATGCGTGTCGACGAGCTTCGTCGAGTCGGCGAGGTTGACTTGGCTGGTGCTGCTATCGAGGATGGTACCGAGGCTCACACGGTCGACAAACCAGTAATCGGAGCTCACATCATAGATGCCTTTCTCAAATTGCAGGCCGCGATCGCCAATCAGTGTACCCGTGGGGCTGTTGTCCGTCGTGATGGTAATGGCATCAGCACCCGTCTTGATGAATCCACCGTGGCCTACGCTGGTGATGTCGCCGAAGAGCGTCACACGGTCATTGGCGTTGACGGTACGCAGCGCGAGATTGGCGGTGGCAAAGCCGATGGCGTCTCCATAGGTGTCGCCTACCTTGGCTACGACGCTTGCGCCGTTGCCAAAGTTCAGGGTGGCTTTCTGCACCTTTGCCTCGTTGGGGTCGTTGCGGCTGGGCGTGCCGTCAGGGAAGAGGTCATTGACATTGTCTACCTGTTCGAAGGTCTCGATGCCTTCATCGACGCGGATGGCGACGGTGGACTTGGCATGGATCTCTTCGCGGTTGCCATTGAGCTCTGGGATCATCTCTCCACTCTCATCAGTTTCACCAGGGCGTACGACGTAGGTGTCATCCGTGATAGCCGAGATGCTGCCCGAGATGACGCCTGATTCGTTGAGTCGTGTCAGACTGCCTTCTTGAGCTTCAGGGATTTGGTAGCCTGCGCGCAGGTCCATGCCCACGGCATTGTGCGTGCCTGTCGCTTCAATCGTGCCGGTGAAGGCATCAAAGCCAGTCGCATGCACGGTGCCGTCTGTGTAGGTGAGGCTCGTGCCGAGGTGGGAGGCGAGGCCTGCCGTGTCGTTGACGTAGATGGTGTTGGTATTGTGAACCTTTGTCGTCCCTGAGATTGTCCCTGCACTAGGGCCAGAGTAGTCGTCGGTGAAGACGGTGTTGTAAAGGATGGTGCCAAAGACGTAGGAGCCTACACCGGAGACGGTGATATGGGAGCTGATGTTCTCGATGCGTCCCGCCTCGACGTGTATGCCTGTGGCGGAGCCTGGGTGGAGAGTGACTCCATGATCCGCGGCACCCGCTAGCCCTGTGGCGGTGATGTCTGAGCTGATGCTGTTGACACCGCTATCGTTCGCACGTACGACGATACCGACGGCCGCGCCATAGCTGCTTGTCTCGATCGTGGAGGAGATGCTGTCAGCTCCGCCCACGAGGCTGATGCCCGTCGCCTTGGCGGCGGCGTCTACCTTGATCGAGCCTGCGAGGATGGCGTCGCCTTGTCCCCATTTGATATTGATGCCAGCTCCCTGAGAGGAGGCACCTATCGTGTTGCTGATGGATTGGATGTCAATGCTGCCGTGGAACTCCTGAATATCGCGGGCAAGGATGCCTGCATAGCGGGAGACACCAGGGTCTGTGTCACGGATGACGATGCTGCTCTCGGCATCCACGATACCGACGCGCATGCCGACGCCGTATTGCTGATGACCGATCGCATAGATCCATGAGTTCGACGCGTTGGAGCCTGCATTGATGGTGATGTCGGTATTGGTCAGTGAGATGGTGTCATAGGTATTGCCCGAGATACCGTAGATCTCGTTGGACTCACTGATGACTCCTTCTGCAGCGGGCGGGTAGGCGTCGATTTGGATGCTGAGATTGGTCATCTCGGTGACGCTGTCCTTGCTCGATGACTCCAGCCAGAGGCCGAAGAGCCTATCCTTCACGTCCGTATTGGTCGAGTCGCCTGTGCTCAGCACAATCTTGCCCGAGAGGCTTTCGATGTTTTCGTTGAGATTGGCTTTTACCGCGATGGCAGATTCACTTTCTGTACCTATCGTTTGATAGGTGATATCAATATTCTCGTTCACATTGCTTCCAACGACGGTGACTTGGTCTCCCTGAGCCCAGGCAATTCCTGTGCCAAATAGGAAGAGATTCAAGCCTGCTATATATTTCGTGCTGGTATTTTTTGCAGTACGAGCTTTTGTTTTCGTGTTGCGGGTTGTAGTTTTCATATGGGTATGGGTGAGAGGAGTGTTGCATTCTCAGTGATGAAAGTCAAGCTGCTTTTATAGATTGATTGGAAGGCGTTTATAAATTTGAAGTGATTACAAGTAGTAAGTATGAGTGCTCTATTTTTGCTGCTTTTTTATAGTGGGTTTTTCTTATTTGGAGATTTTCAGATGTACTACACATCGCGATATCAGATACTTATGCCGATTATTCCTATGTAAATAAGGTGAAATATAAGTATTGAATTACATGAATAATTTTTATCTGAATTGAGTGCTATACAACCCATGAAATTAGTAGGGAAATTTCGTGATATTTTTTCAATAGGAGAGCAGACCTCCGTGTCAAAAGCCCGATACGCGCCTTAAAAGCTCCGCGCACGCTGTCTGCTGCGTGCGCGGCAGAAAAAAGCCACGCCCCTCAGAGGAGCGTGGCTGGATGTTCTCAGTGGTGAGAAAAATTAAAAATTATCCGCAAGGATCTCGAAGTGCGCCTGTGGGTGGAGGCAGGCGGGGCAGAGATTGGGCGCGCTGTCGCCTTCGTGGACGTAGCCACAGTTGCGGCATTTCCACTCGGTGCTGTCTCCCTTGGCAAAGACGGTGCCATTGTCGATGTTGTCCGCGAGCTTGCGGTAGCGAGCTTCGTGGTGGGCTTCTACCTTGGCGATTTCGCGGAAGGTCTTAGCGATCTGGGGGAAGCCCTCCGCGTCGGCCGTCTCGGCAAAGGCGGGGTAGAGGTCGGACCATTCTTCATGCTCGCCGGCGGCGGCTGCGAGGAGGCAGTCACGTGTGCTGGTGAGCTTGGCGCTGTCAGCCATGTGGCAGATCTCGGCACTGCCGCCTTGGAGGTACTTGAAGAAGAGCTTCGCGTGCTCCTTTTCATTGTCAGCGGTTTCTTGGAAGATGGCGCTGATCTGTACATAGCCTTCCTTCTTCGCGACGCTGGAGAAGTAGGTGTACTTGTTGCGAGCCATGGATTCCCCTGCGAATGCCTTGAGGAGGTTTTTTTCAGTTTCGGTACCTTTGATATTCATAACATGTGATGGTAAGGCTGTATTGTCCTTATTTAGACATAATATCGTTTACGGTGAAAAAGTCAACTGAAATTATAATGATGTTAGATATGGAAGAGTTAAATCTGTTTATCTATTTGATTGATAGCTATACACTAGATGCTGTGTGGGGTGCTGGCATTGGGATAGAAAAATTAGGGGAGGTGAATCTCATCTTCCTCGCTGATGCTCTCTTCGCGTGTCGCTGGTCCCTGCTGGCGCGGGGAGCTGCGGACGACAAAGATGAGGAAGAGAATAGTCATGCTCCCCCATGCCAGCGGCATGATGACGCCAGGGGCACCAGCGAGGAGCTTGGTGATGAGGGGATTTTGCACCTCAAAGAGATTTTTATAGAGCCATGCGGCAAAGACGAGCAGCAGAGCCCCAGGGGTGATCCAGTTGATCATGAGGGAGAGTCCGCGAGGCAGCTGCATGAGCGCGCCCTCGCGCAGCTCCTCGATTCCCTGCTGCGTCGTGACCTTGTTGCGAAAGAGCAGCAGCATCATGATGCAGATCACAAAGAGCAGCAGCGTGCCAAAGAAGAAATTCATCGTTTCCAGCGCGAGCAATCCATCCCCTGTGAACCACGAGACGATGAGCGTGCCTCCGCCGAGGATGACCGCGATGAGCACGACACTCTGCGCGCGCGTCAGGTGCCAGAAGTCCTCGAGGAAGGCGATACCAGGCTGGAGCAGCGAGATAGAGCTCGCCACCGCCGCGAGGAAGAGCAGCAAGAAGAACATCGAGCCAAAGAACTGCCCCGCGGGCATCTGGGCAAAGACCTGCGGCAGCACCTCAAAGCCAATGCCAAAGGTGCCCATGCCAGCGGCTGCCGCGACACCGAGCAGCGCGATGGCGGCGGGGATGATCATGAGCCCCGCGATGCCCACCTCGACGAGCTGGTTGGTCGCATTTGCCGTCAGCGAGCTCAGCGCGATATCGCGCTTCCTACTCACGTAGCTCGCGTAGGTGCTGATCGTGCCAAAGCCCACTGAGAGGGAGAAAAAGATCTGAGACGCCGCATCCAGCCACATCTCGGGATTCATGAGCCCCGCGATCAGCGAGACTTCCTGCTGCTGCACCTCCTTGTCGGGATGCTGCTGCTGCACGCGCTCGACGATGGCGGCGGATTCCGCAGGCGTGGCGGCGGCGGGGAGCATCTCGACGCTCTTGCCCTCGACGACGAGCATCGTCTTATTGGGATTCCACATGTAGCCGAGCCCCTCATTGATGTTGCGCTCGGGGTGGGCAGAGTCGGGCGTGCCCAGTGTGAGCACGCGGATGAGCATGATGACAGAGAGGACGAGGAGTGCGGGCATGCTCCACTTGCTGAACCACTCAATGCCTCGATTGATACCGCGATAGAGGATGATAAAATTGGCCAACAGCGCGATGAGCGTGAAGACCACCACGAGGCTCAACCCGAGATTGAACGCCGCGCCATCACTCTGCACCCCTGTGAACTGGGCGAAGAATGCGCTGTAATCCGCAGGTGAGCTCAGCTGGAGATCCCCCATGAGCGTGTGGTAGAAATAGCCCAGCGTCCAGCCCTCCAGATAGAGATAATACATGGAGATCGTCAGCGGGATGATGAGCATGAAGATACCCACGTACTTCCACGCATGAGAGCGTGAGAGCAGCAGGAACATCGACACGGGGCTATGCCCGCCGAGGCGACCCGCGCGACGCCCGAGCGCCCACTCCACCCAGCAGAGAGGCACGCCGAGGACGACAAAGGCGACGAGGTAGGCGATCATGAAGGCGCCTCCCCCGTACTCGGCCGCGAGTCCGGGGAAGCGCAAGAAGTTCCCAAAGCCGACGGCACTGCCAGCGACCGCGAGCATGACGCCGAGATTAGAGTTCCACTGTTCTTTTTTGGAAGATGAGCTCATGGTAGGTGAGGGGGATTAGCTTTGATTGTTGCGCTTGAGCAGCTTGATAAAGCAGATGAAGAAAAAGCCCCAGATGAGACCGACGGCAATGAGCATAGTGATGATACCTTCCCAAGTCATAATATGCGCTCTATCTTAACCGAGGGCGCGCAACAAGTCAAGGTGATAGATTCGAGCGGCTGCGAGTGGGAAAGGGGCTCTTTTGGTGTTGTTCTAAGAAAATGTTCTTTGAAAAACGAAAGAATTCCAAGTACTAGATGATCAAAGTATCCCTCCAACGAAAATGAAACTTGACCTCACAGGGTGACTCGTTTAGTATTCTCTTTGTGAAAATCCGTTCTCCTCGTTTATGCTTGGCTCTCATCGCCGCATTATGTGTTGCTGGCTGCAAGCCCGAAGCAACACATTCTCAGTCTCTCGAAATCATCATGTCGCAAAACAGCAAGCTCCGCGACAGCGTCGCTGCGATGGAGGCCACCATCAGCCAGAGTGGAGATCCCGATCCGCTGATCATGAAAAAAATCCAGCAGGCCGAGCGCGACCTCGCCCAAGAGATACGCGAGCTCACCGCCCTGCGTACGAAGAACAACCAAGACCAAGTCCGACTCCTCGAGCTTGAGCAGCGTCTGCGCGTCTTTGAAAATGACTTCAAAGCCATGCAGCAAGAAGCCTCCCAAATAGGCGCTGGCTACTAAGAAGAAAGAAGACCGTCGCCCCTCTCACCCACATCCCCTTTGTTTCCATTTTTTCATGAAGCTCACCTCTCCCAACAACGAGCCCGATCAGGAATTCGCCGCGAAGGCAGCGCAGCCCGATGGCACTCCCAGCCAAGCCCTCGTCCCCAGCTCCCCCACGCCAGAAGAATCTAGCGAAGACATGGCATCTTCAGACACGCCTGAGGCACTCGTCGTGGCAGCCGAGGTCGTCGCCGAGCCCGAGCCTGAGACAGCCCTCGCTCAGCCCCTCGCGCCTGCACCCGCGGCTGCGGCCGCTTCACCCTTCTCTTGGGCGAGCTTTGCACTGGACGCCTTCCTTGTCCTGTTGACAGCGGGCACCGTGGCCACAGGAGCGGTTTATCTTCACAATACACTGACGGAGTACCATATCCCTAATCCCATCGAGATCGAGCAGAACAAGGCGAAGGAACTCTTCGAGCGCATCCAGACGCTCCAGACACTCGCCTATGATGCCGATGAGCAGACGCGCCTCAAGCAGCAGCTCGCCTCCCTGCGCAAGCAGCAAGCCGAGCTCGCGCAGCAGCGCGACGCCGCGCAGCAGAAGCGCGAGCAGAACCAGACCAGCATCATTGCGCAGCAGCGCGCCATCCTTGCCGCGAACAAGGAGGCAAAGCGACTCGCCAAGCAGCAGATCAGCTCGGGACTGCGCATCGGCACGATAGGCACACTCGATGGCCGCACCTTCCACGATGCGCTCATCCGTCGTATTGTGAACAAGAAGCTCATCATCAGCCATAGCGGCGGACAATCCCCCGTTGAGATAGACCGCTTCTCGCCAGGTGCTCTCCCCCGCCTCGTGCGCTTTGCGCTCGGGATGGAAGAAATCCTTGATACCAAAGACCTCGTTCCTGAGAACACGCAGGCAAACAGCGCGGCGCAAAATGATGCCGCCAATAGCGTCCGTCATGCGAACCTGAGCCTCCCTAAATCAGCTCCCATCATCGACACCAAGCCCATGGCACCCTCGCAAGCGACGCCTGCGGCGACGAACTCGGGACCACGATGGATCGCGCCTACTGATCCGCTGTCTCTCTAAGGCTGTGAGATGAGCGCATCATGCTGCGCTCTCTTACTACATTTATCTGCCGATGGATATTAGAATCAAAGGGATAGGTCTTATAGACGACTCGACAGTCAGGCTTGACGGCTTGACTGTCATCACTGGTGCAAACAATTCGGGGAAAAGCACCTGTGGGAAGATCCTCTACTCTGTACTCAAGGCGACTTCCCACCTCAGTGACAAGGCGCAACGTGATCAGCGCCTCGTTCTTTATGATCAATATTTAGAAGCGCATAAGAAACTGGATGTTTTTATCATGATGCGCCTGGGCGGTGCTCAGTCTACCAAGCCCACAGCGTTCGACATGAGCATGGAGTTAAGCTCATGGGGGCAGCAACTCATTCTAGACATTCAACAAAAAGCTTCTCGTGTGATCGAGATAGCGAATCGCGGAGACTCCCATGATGGGCTTTTTTTGCATACGAATGCAACTGCCGTTAATGAGGATTTTGCTGCGTTTGCTACTGCTGCGATTCATAATGATATTGATATTCATCGTTATGTTGATGAGGAGCTCACGCGCATGTTAGTGGCTGAATTCAAAGACGATATTCAGAATAGTACAACGCTTGATCAAGATGCGTTGATCGAATTAAGCGATCAGGGGAATCTCTATACGCCATTTATCATCCATGATGACATCGTCGCGCATAATCGTGAGGAAACATTCTATGTGAGTCCACTGGATGAGGTATTTTTTATTGATGATGCTTACATCTTGGATCATGTGTATCGTCATGATTCTGAGCCGCACAATGAGCTTGAGCGTAGGAATTCGCGGGATCATCGTTCACAGATGCTCGATGTACTTTCCAGCATCATTTCTAACCCCTCCTATCTATCTCCGCATGAGAAGCTCACCTTGGATGACTCGTTGACCCTCTTGTATAGAAAGATAGATAAGATTGTCCCAGGTAGTTTATATTTTGATCAGGGAAATCTGCGCTATAAGGATAGCAGTCTCTCGCTCAATGCGAGCAATCTGGCGACGGGCTCCAAGATGTTTTCCATCATCAAGGTCTTGCTCAAGGCAGGGAAGATAGGAGCATCGACACAGCTCATTCTCGATGAGCCCGAGGCGCATCTGCACCCCGAATGGCAAAACAAGTTTGCCGAGATCATCGTTCTCCTAGTAAAGGAACTTCATATCAGCGTTCTACTGACGACGCATAGCCCTAATTTTGCGCTTGCGCTCGAAGCCTATATGCGAAAGCATCGCATCAAGGAGAAATGCCACTTCTACCTGACACAAGACTTGCCCAACGGGCTCAAGAAGCTGGAGCTAGCCAATGACAACTTGGGGATGATTTATGATGATTTTATCACCTATTTCTCCGAGATGAGCTTGCTGCGTGATATGAATAGCGATGATGATGAATAAGACAGAGCGTCAAACTGCTCTCGCTCTCTTTGAAGAATTTGTCGAGAGTGAATGGTTCGCTTACAAGGGGAACCTGAGTGAGCATTCGCGTCCTGATTCGGGAAAAAGAACACGAGCAGCTGCCCCACTCTTCGCGGAGCAGGATTATGAGGCGTTTGATCTAGATGCGATTTTCCCAGCTCTTTTATATGGGAAGAAAAATCCCCCTTGCTCGGCCGATAGTTTTATGATACGGGATGGGAGGATCATTGTCATCGAGTTCAAAACCGGTTTTAAGAGAAAGATCGGACCTTGGGCGGCAAACTCCCTTTGGTGCTGTAAGTGTCAGCACGCATCGCTCATCGAAGATAGTTCCTCTTTTTCTATCACGTGCCCAGCATGCGGCAAGCTCGCTTGTAGCTTTGAAGATATGAATCAAAGACTCAGTGATGCTTTCACGGATAAGCGTGAGCGTATCATAAAAGAGCTGAATCATTCCATCTGTCAGAAACTTATCGAGACAGCTGTCGCCTTTGAGAAAGAGATTTTTCCTCGCGCGGTGGCTTACTATCAGGAGATAAATCGAAACCTCACGCTAGAGCAGCTTTGCCAGCTTCCCATTCATTTCATCGCGGTAACGGATAGAAGCGAGGAGCTTATGGATTTGGAAGCGTCATCTTTGAGAAGATACTGGAAAAAATTGGGTAAGAGAAATTACTATTTTGATGTAGCTTATACAACTGGTGTGAAGGGGTTGAGTCGCTATTTAGCTGGAGGGTTCAATCACCTGTTCCAATCCCCCTCGCCATAGCTCCATGCCTGAGCCTCTCCTTGGCGGGGGCAGTGGAGCAGCGTCACGCTGATCTGTGCCTCGGGGAGTTGGAAGGCGAGGGCGACCATGTGGCGATACGCGCGCATCTGCTCGCGGTAGTGAGCTTTGAGCTCGCGGGCGTCCGCATTGGTTTTGAAATCATAGATCGTGGCGGCGTTGGGCTTGCCCGCGTCGTCGTAGAAGACGAGGAGACGGTCGAGCTGCCCCGATACCCAGCTCCCGCGCCAGAGTGCCTCGATAGACTGCTCGCGGTAGAGGCGATGCGCCCGCTGTGGGCGGGTGAAGTGAGGCTGCCACGCGGGCGAGCAGAGCGCGCGGTGGAGAATCTCCAGCGTGCCGGCGTCCTGCTGGAGGGCGCGGGGCAGGAGGTCGAGGAGAGTCGAGAGATCTTGGATCTCGGGATAGGGCAACCAGTCTATCTGCTGCATGAGCGCGTGGATGGCATTGCCGAGCTGGATGCCCGCATGTGCGCCCGCATTGGCTGGGAGATTGCCGAAGCCCGAGACGCCCGCCTCCTCATCGAGATTGGAAGGCGTGCGGCGCGGCAGCGTGCGGAAGTCGTAGCGGGGGGCGAGCTGCTCTGGCACTGCTTGCTCGGCGGGGCTGCCGCTGGTATCGTCTGCGGGAGCTTCGAGCTCCTCGAACCAGAAGGCATGCCCCGCGTGGTAGGCGCAGGTGGCGAGGTGGCTTTCGTCAGGCTCACTGACCACCTCCTCGACGGCGGGTGCGTGCTTGATGAACTCGCCTATGATATGACGCAGCCCCTCCTGCTTGGGCGTGGTGCTCGTCGCGGGCGGTAGCACGATGTAGGTGGCGCGCTTCGCACGCGTGAGCGCGACGTAGAGCGCGCAGAGCGAGGCGAACTCCTCCTGCGCACGCCAAGGCTCGATCATGAGCTGGTAGAGCCCCTCCTGCTCGCGCACCCAGCCCTCGTCGCTTGGGCGCAGGAGCGCGGCGTATGTCTCGCCATGCTCGCCTCGGTGCTGGAGGATTTTTTTCTTCCCGTAGGTGGCGAGCGCATCGCGTGTGGCGAGCAGCGGCAGCACCACCATGTCGAACTCAAGCCCCTTGGACTTGTGAATCGTCATGATGCGGATGGCGTCCCCCTGTGACTCGTCGCGGAGGCGTAGCTGCTCGACGCGCTCGATCCACTCCTGCAGCGTGCCGCCCTGCTCGTCGAAGCGCGCGGCCTCGGCGACCCAGATCTTCCAACTGGTGAGCAGCTGGCTGTTGTTGATGAGATTTTTTCGATCCCCACGCGTCAGCTCGCGCAGCAGCTCGCTGATGCCGCCCTGCGCGATGAGCTCGCGCAGCGTCTGCCATGGGGCGTATCCGCCGATGTCTTGGGCGATGCGCCAGAGTGGCGTGAGCTTCAGCAGGTCGCGGCTCTGCTTGTCCGCAGGGTTTTGCAGCCAGTAGAAGAGCTGCATGAGCGCGAGTCCGAGCGGGGCATCACTGCCGACGGCGCGATCACCGCTGTAGACGACAGGACCGACAAAGTTGTACTGAGCCTGCAAGGCCGTGAGTGCCTCGTGCAGGCGTAGCCCCTCGGCGGTGGTGGAGACGAGCAGCGCGCAGCTGGGCAGCGGGCTGCCGTCCGTGAGTGCGGCGGCGGGGCGCGTGCGTCCGAGTAGATCGGCGATGAAGTGGTAGGCGACTTCCTTGCCCTCCAGCTCCTCGGCCTGCTTTTCCATGCGCCAGATCTGCGTGCAGCCGGGGAAATCCTCGGGGCTGCGGTGCGAGCGGTGCGGGGCGAATCGCAGCTGCTCCCAGAGCTGGTGCGTGCTCTCGGCGGCGAGGGGGGCGTAGTGGCGGAATTGCTCGCCAAAGAGCTCGTTGACGAGATTGAGGACATCTTGCGAGCTGCGGTAGGAGCAGTTGAGGGGCTTTTCTTGGCTGCGGCTTTGATCGGGCGCATCGAGTCCGAAGAGCTCGTCGCGCGCGGAGAGAAAAATCTTCGGATCTCCACCGCGGAAGGCGTAGATACTCTGCTTTGCATCGCCGACCATGAAGACACTGCCCTCGTCGCCCTCCTGCGCACGGGCGAGCAGCAGGTCGCGCAGGATGGCGTACTGCTCATGCGAGGTGTCTTGGAACTCATCGAGCAGCCAGTGCTGCAGCTGTGCGTCGAGTCGCTCCTGCACGAGCGCGTAGCTCTGCTCATTCATCTGTCCCTGCAGCAGGCGTGCGACATCGGAGAAGCTATAGAGCCCCTGCTCGCGTACCTCGCTCTGGTACTGCGTCTCGACCTGCGAGAGCAGCCGGTGGAGGGCCTGCGTGCGGCGCAGCAGCCCGCGCCAGACGTAGGCGCGGCGTGCGCGCAGCATCTCGGCGATGTCGTAGCCCAGCTCGCGGCAGATGTCCCAGTAGGGCGCGTAGCGGGCGGCGGCCTGCTCAAGTGCGGAGGCATTCTCCATGCCCTTGACCTCGACGGGTTCGAGGCTACCTTGTAGCGCGCTCATGGAGCGGAGGTAGCGCAGGAACTTGTCTCGGTACACGCGCGCGGTGGCGTGGTGCATCTCAACGCTGCCGGCGCGCTGGGCAAAGATGTAGATGCCTGTCTTTTCCTTGACTGGCTCGGGGAAGAGCGTCTTTGCCTCATCCGTGATGAAGAGCTCAATGAGTGCTTGCACGCGCTCGCGCCACGCGGTCTCACTCTCGCTGACGCGCACGTCGTCGGGGCTGAGTCCGAAGAGCGCGAGCTGCTCCTCGCTCAGGCGGTCGGGGTCGCCTCCCCAGAGCGCGTAGGGGGAGCTGAGCATGATCTCGTGGTAGTCGCTGACGCGTTGAAAGATCTTGCTATCCGCGTAGCTGAGATCACTCAGGTGGTCGAGGCTCTCGACGATGGCTTCTTGGAGCAGCGCGTCATCTTCGGAGGGGGGCTGGAGCAGGATATTCTCATAGGTGAGGTCGAGCGCGTGGCGGCGTTTGCTCGTCTCCTCTAGGGGATCGAGAGGCGTGAGGCGCGCGAGACCGAGCTCCGTGCAGAGCGTGCGCGCGATGCGTTGAAAGAGGCTGTCGATGGTACCGAGATTGAGCTGGGAGAATTGCTCCATGATCTCGGCGAGAATGTCGGTAAAGAGGGGGGCGAGCGGCGGCTCCACGTCCTGCGTGAGCTGCATCTCCTCAAGGATGGGTGCGACGCGCATCTTCCAGCAGCGGGTCGCGGCGGCTTCGGATTGGGCGGCATCGGCGAGGTCGGCGAGGATGCGCGCCTTGAACTCAGCGGCGGCCTTGCGTGTGA
>CAYJID010000040.1:0-13175 GCA_964370135.1 uncultured Akkermansia sp.
CAGTGCTGATGCCGAGGACCTCTCCTGCGGTGACGAATCCGACGCCCAGCGCGAGTAGCCCCGCGTAGGGATGCTCCCCTGGAGGTGGCACGGGACCATTGGTGTAGGGGGTGTACATCTCCTGACTGAAGCTCAGCGTCCAGTACTGGTTCTCCCCCCACTCGCGCATGTAGTCGATGCGCGAGCCGTTCGTGTAGTTGTTGTCATTGCCAAAGGAGGAGTCGTTGTCGAGGAGGAGTCGTAGGGCTTGCGTTTCACGCTCATCTTGTCGCGCACCTTGTGTGATTGTTAGCTCGTTGGCTGTGGCGAGTCCATTGCAAAGTATCGCGAGAGGCAGGAGCTGTTGAAGAGATATTCGCATCAGCAAGTTTGGGGGGAGAAATTATATTTAGAGAGTGTGTGCTCGGTTTTATGCGTGAATTATATAATAAACTCTTGAATAGTCAATCGAAAATAGTATTTCGGGCAGAGTGTGTACTCTTTTTGCTTTTTGGCTGATTCCACCATGATGAGCATACAAAGCTCCCCCCTAGGTGCTGTCCTCGGGGGGCGTGGTGGCAAGCGTGATTGTCTATTGACTATGGGGGCTTCTAAATTCTCGTCATTCTAAATAAGCAAATACAGAAAATCGCTACACGAGGCAGCTTTTGAGTGCTTTTAGGCTGCATTTTCCGCGAATTTTCGTCTCGGAGGACACTCTGAGCCATCAGTTCGTAAAAAATCCAGCTCTAAATCATCTCAAAATCTTACCTCGCGAGAAAATAGAAGCTCCCTATGGCTCTACGTGATAACGTAACTGTGGTCTCTGAATCCTCAACAAAAGCAGAGGCCGTGCTAGCACGACCTCTGCTTGTCATTGTGAGTTCTAATGGGGCGCGATGAGCCTTCTTAGACCGCCTTGCGGCGGCGGCGTGCGAGCAGGCTCGTCAGAGCGAGCAGGCTGAGTGTCGCCGTGCTAGGCTCGGGGATGTAGAGCAGCACATCGCTGCCACCATCGACCGTTGTGATGCCGAGTACAGTGTGCCTATGCATCCCATTGACGAGGATAGAGACATTGCCGTAGTAATCACTGCCCGCCTCCATGATGTCAGAGAGACTATCTGCATTTGTCAGAGCAAAGCCAATCAAGGCTCCTTCAGTCTCCAGAGCCGTCGTATAGGCGAGCAGCTGATCGGCACTGAGGTCGAGATCTAGTGTCAATTGCCCTGTTGCCTTTGTCGTCATCAGCGAGGAGACATCGATGGTGAGGATGAGTGAGTCAGCATGTGCTCCTCCTTCTGAGTTGATCACACCGAGGGATGTGCCTGTGACAGTGACGCCGTCGATAGTCGAGTCGATCAGCGAGACTCCAGAGCCCAGCGTCACATCCTGACCGATGATCACACCTGTGAGGCTCGAGTTTGTGAAGCTTGATCCTGTGATGAGTGTCGAGCCTGAGCCCGCGACCGTCACACCTGTGAGAGAGGCGCCAGTGATGGAGTTCGCCGTCAGGACAGCATCTTCGCCCTCGACTGCATTCTGTACCGTGATGGTACCACCATCGTTGGCTGTGATGGCAAGGCTGCTGGAAGCACGCGTGACAGGATTGAGTGTCAGGCTGTTTAATACAAGAGCACCATCACCCTTCATTTTCAGCGTGCCGACGCTGAGATCTTGGGCATAGTTGAGTGTTTTGTCCGCTGCAACTGCAAAGGTGTACGTGCCCGTGGTGCCAAAGTTGAGCGCGTCACTGACAGTCGTCGTCCCTGCCTCACCTGCTTGGAGGGTGGAGCCAGAGGCCATGTTCACCGTAGCAATGAATGCTGTGCCTGTGGTATTATCGTTTGATGTCTTATTGTTTGAAGTATCAAAGAGCGTGAGCGTAGCTCCCCCTTGTACGTCGATGTTGATTGATTTGTTGCTGCCATTACCTACCGCAGCCAAGCCGCGGCGCAGGATGAGCTCACCTTGGTCATAGATCTTGATCGTCTGAGTGGAGCCATCGCGCATGGATATCCCAGCAGTAGAATCTACCGTGCCGTAGATGTTCAGCGTATTGCTCTTACCCCAGTTCCCCAGCATAAAGGAGCCTGCACCACCATTGTGGCTCATGACGTCCCCCTTGATGACCAAGGTGGTGTTTGCGTCGACGGTGAGCTGCGTTGCGCTGTTTGTATGGCTCATCGTGAAGCCCCAAATCTCATAGGTGCCACCACCTGTGATGGTGGTCTCGCTCCCGCCCATGCGGAGGTTCACGTTGTCCTTGAGCGTGACATTGGTACCGACGCTGACTGTGTAGCCTTGTGAGTCGCGATTATAGGTCGTCGCGACTCCTGTGTCTACGATATAGCCGCTGGCGGCGTCCGCTGCCCCAGCGATGGAGAGTGTCGCGTTGTTGCTGATCTGTACGGCACCCGTGCCCAGTGCATCTTGGCTTGCGACATGGAGAGTGCCTGCGTTGATGTTCTTGGTCACATTGCTGATGGCATTGTCTGTCGCGAGCGTGAGGATTCCAAGTCCATTCTTCGTGAGACTCACGGCCGTGTCAGCCGTACCTGTCATCGTGATGCTCCCACCAGAAAGGGTGTAATCAGAATCACCATTGACAATCAAACCTGCTAATTCGACCCCAGCTCCATCCACTGTCATGGTACCTGCGGCACCATCGAGGATGATCGTGTCTCCGTTGGCGAAGGTTTTTCCGTCATTCCAGCCAGTCGAGTCTGCGGCCAGTGTGCCATTTCCGCCTTGCCAAGTGAGAGTTTCTGGTGCCGCCGCATTCAAGGTGACCGAGTAGACACCAGCGTCGGCGTTGTAACTCCAGGTCATGTCGTCGGCATCCAGCCCCGTGACGGTGAAGGCTGCCTCGTTGCTGTCTGACCAGCCTGTGAATGTGCTATTCGTCTTGAATAGATCGTATGATATACCTACCTCGAGGTCTCCCAAATCGAGTGTGATTGCTGAGAGATCGACCATGCTATCGCCGAAGTCAAGGAAGCTAGATCTCGCCATGGAGATCTCTCCTGTCAGCGTGAGTGTGCTCGCACCAGAGATCAATGCAGATGCTGTGATGCTCAGATCATTCGCCATGGTGACATCGCCTGTCATCAAGTGGATGCTACCTTGATTGAGTGATACTTCTCCTTGTAGCAGGAGAATATTCATCTTGCTGGCATCATTGGTCGAGAGATCGAGAGTGGTGCTCCCTGAGATGTTGAAGGCGGTGCCTGTGTTGTGCTGGTTATGCCCATCATCATCCACATCGTTGTGCGTGTAGGTCAAGGTGCCGCCCCCTGCGATATTGAAGGAGCCACCGGCATCGCCGACCATATCACCAATTAAGGTGAAGGTCTTCCCACTCGCAATGTTAAAAGTCGCGCTGCTAGAGCCGACGCTGAAGTTACGATTATACTGATTACTTCCCGTCGCAGGTCCGTTAGCCATATCGAGGGTGAAGTTGCCATTCGCATTGATCGTCATCCCGTCTGCGTGAGCCGTGATAAAGTGGCTACCCGTATTGCCTTCAGTCGTCTGTAGAGTTGCGCCGTTTGAGTTAATATTCAGTTCCTTGATGTTGGTGAGATTAGCCGCGTATTCAACGATGGTGGACGCATCCGTGCTATCATCAAAGACAATCGTATTATTCGATCCCCAAGCTGGCAGATCGGCCTCTCCTGTACCCGAGACAGTCAGAGTCGTGCCATCTTGAGTGACAGTGGTAGCCATCGCGCTAGAAAAGCAGCTGACCGTAGCAAAAAGAGCAATTAAGAGAGCTTTCTTTAATGTAAAAGGAAGTCTAATTTTCATGTTTATTTAAAATAAGTAGAAATGCGACGTTATATTAACAAAATAAACACATAATGTCAATGTTATTTGTACAGGAAATTCTTAGTATCTATTCAAATTGAATGCGCTGCGCGTTAAATTGTTATTTTCTCTTTGAGGTAAAGACAAAAAACCACCCTAGTTGTTCATACTAGGGTGGATGGAGTTAGCTGAAATCAGCTAGATATTAGAAGTCGACTTTCTCGCCGTAGTAGCAGCACATGAAGACGCGCTCGAGCTCGTCGGCTGTGGGGACGCGGGGGTTGAAGCTGGTGCAGGGGTCAGCCATGGCGTGCTCGGCCATTTGCTTGACGTTGCTCTTCCAGTCTTCTTCGCAGATGCCGTACTCCTTGATGGAGCTGATGACGCCGACGTCAGCGCGGAGCTGCTCGATGGCGCAGGCGAGGTCTTCGGCTGTGCTGCCGCCGATGGCCTGTGCGAGCTTGTTGTACTTGTCTGTCGCCTTGGCGTTGAAGCGGACGACGTTCGCCAGTACGATGGCGTTCGCGCAGCCGTGGGGGATGCCGTAGAGACCGCCGATCTGGTGGGCGAGGGAGTGGGCGATGCCGAGCCAGACGTTGGTGAAGGCGTAGCCGCCCATGCAGGAGGCGTCGTGCATGTTCTGACGCGCCGCGCCGTTGTCAGGCTGGGTGTAGGCGGTGCGGAGGTTCTCAAAGATCATTTCCATGCCGCCCTTGGAGAGGACGTCAGCGTAGTTGTCGTCAATGTTGGAGACGTAGGCTTCGATGCAGTGGGTGAGTGCGTCGAGACCGGTGTTGGCCGTGACGTTCTGAGGCATGCTCTTACAGAGCTCACCGTCGACGATGGCGAGATCGGGAAGCAGCTCGTGGGAGACGACGGGGTACTTCACACCCTTGACCTTGTCGGTGATGACGGCGAGTGCGGTGATCTCGGTGCCGGTGCCGCTGGTGGCAGGGATGGCGATGAAGCGCGCCTTGTTGCGCAGGGCGGGGATGCCGCAGATCTGCTGCATCTGCTCAAAGGTGAGCTCGGGGTGCTCGTAGATCGCCCACATGGCCTTCGCGGCGTCGATGGCGGAGCAGCCACCCAGACCGATGATCCAGTCGGGCTGGTAGGCGAGGAAGGCGTCAGCACCGCGCTTGACGGTGTCGATGGAGGGGTCGGCTTCTACGCCTTCGAAGGTGCTGTGGGCGATGCCGACGCTGTCGAGGATGCCTTCGACGCGGGCGAGCACGCCATTCTCCTTCACCGACTTGCCGCCGATGACGATGATGGCCTTGCTGCCTGTGATGTTCTTGAGCTCTTCAAGTGAGCCCAGACCGTGATAGAGTTCTTTGGTTTGGAAAAGTTTTGCCATGTCGCGATCATAACAAAACGGGGCGCATTTGCCTAGCTCCGTCGCTTTCCCATTTGCGCCCTTGATTTGTTATTTTCGCATCAGAGTCCGAGGTAGGAGTGGCGGCAGGCGTGGTCGTAGCGTTGGCAGGCGTCTCGGAGGCTGCTACTGTTCATATAGTTGCTCTGGGCGAGCCTTATCTTGACGATGTTCATCAATTGGTCGACGAGTCGGAGCTTGGGACCGAGCTGGGAGCTTTCGAAAACTTCTTTGAACTCCCATTTCTCGTCCTCTCTCAGGCTGTCGAGTATGTAGTCGGTGTCTTCGTTGATGCGCTCCATGCGTCGAGCCATTCTGTTGACCGTGTGGGCGGCATCGCTGGGACTGATTCTTCGCTTGACGACCTCAGTGATTACGTCGACGTACTTGGTGCGCACCTGTACGGATTCGCGCATGAGATTGATGAAATCCTGCGCCTCATCGCTGATTCTTGCCTGAGCGGGCGCCATGAGAGAGACGAGGACGATGGCGGTGAGTGGTGTATGATGGTTCATACACTATGTGATAGCATGATCTCGCGCTGATTGCAAGAGGAGAATAACAGTCAGAATCTAAATGTTATTTTCCTGACTGTGACCGTGATATGCTCAGGTGGGGGAGCTGATCTGCTCGAGCTGAGCGCGGAGCTTGTCTCGCAGCTTGAGAATATCTTTGGGGGATTCGAGGTAGCGGTCTTCGAGGATATACTGTTCATAGTTCGCCTCGATCTCGGTGAGGCGTGTGATAGCCATCTGGAGCGCGCTCTGTGCGCGTGTGTCGTTGATCATCATCTTTCTATCCTCATGGCTCAGCAGGCGAACAGAGAAGAGCGTCATGAGCGAATAGCAGGTGTCATAGAAGCTGGAGGGATCGCTCTGCAGCTCCTCGGTGATGTAGGTGACGAGGCTCGTCAGGTAGTAGCGAAAGGCACGCGGTCCCATGAAAGCCAAGTCTTCTTGGTAGTGTAAGAAATTGTCACGCAGCAGCTCCAGTGCCTGCTCGTGGTTCTTTCCGAGGAACATCTTGACCGCGTGAGCTTCATCGAGGTTGAGGCAATTGGTCGGGCTGATGTCGAGGAGCGTGGGGAGCTGTTCTTTTTTGGATTTCTTCAAGGTGACGATTTCTTGTGTTTCGGTGTTGTTGTTGGCATGGGCTGACGCGACGATCGCGGCAAGGACGATGGTGGTGGGGGCTGTACGATAGTTCATAGATATATGATAGCATGGGGGGGATTGCAAGTGAAGAATAGCGATGAAGAAGATGCGAAGCGGCTCAGCGGCGTTGTCACTCCCATGACTCGTAGCTGATCTGGTCGAGCTGGTAGGCGAGCTTGTCGCGCAGCTTGAGGATCTTTTTGGGCGATTCAAGATAGTTGTCTTCGAGGATATGCTGCTCGTAGTTCGCCTCGATCTCGGTGAGGCGTGTGATGGCCATCTGGAGGACGACCTGCGCGCGTGTATCGTTGATCATCATTCTTCTATCCTCATGGCTCATCAGGCGAATAGAGAAGAGCGTCTTGAGCGAATGGCAGGTGTCGTAGAAGTCGGTGGGATCGGACTGCAGCTCGTCTGTGATGTAGGTGACGAGGCTAGTCAGGTAGTAGTGGAAGGCGTGCGACCCCATGAAGGCTAAGTCTTCTTGGTAGTATGAGAAATTGTCACGCAGTAGCTCCAGTGCCTGCTCGTGGTTTTTCCCGAGGAACATCTTGACTGCGTGAGCCTCATCGAGGTCGAGGCAGTTGCTCGGGCTGATGTCGAGCAGCGTGGGGAGGGGGGCTTGTTCGGATGCTGTCATGGGGACAGGGTGAGGAGACTTTTCTCGCTTGGGAAAAAAGTCTCCTGAGGCTTGCTCTGTTGTGAAGCGATTAATTGCCGAGGTAGGAGCGTCGCGCGATGCCGTTGAATCTGCGGCAGGCTTGGTGTAGGGGCTCTATCTGGTAGTACTGCACGGCGCGGAGATTCTCGCGTACACGCTCGAGTCCGCGGTCGGTCTTGCGGTGCTGCTTGGCGTAGCGTCCGCCAGTCAGGATCTCGCCGAGGGCGCGCTTCTCATGCATGCTGAGGTTGCCCATGAGGCGGTCGCCTTTCTGACCGAGGCCGTAGAGCTTGTCCGAGAGGCGGTTGATCATCTGGATGGCGTCGCGGGGGCGGATTTGCCTGTTGATGACCTGGTCGATGACGTCGATGTAGCGCTTGCGCACGTTGATGGATTCTTCAAAGAGGGCGGTCGCGCGCTGGACGTTGTTCGGGCGATTGGGCTGGATCTGTGGGCGTCCACCGTGGCTATAATGATCGCAGCTGTTACGGTTGTAGTAGCTGTTTCTATCATAGTCGGGACGATAGCGCTCATTGTAGGCTTGCGCAGGGGAGGCGATGAGAGGGAGTGTCGCGAGCGCGAGCAGGATGCAGGAAGAGGGGGTTTGTTTCATTTGTCTTTTTTAGCATATTAATGATAGACTATCAAGGATTTTTAAGGACATATTTTTGTATGCTTAAAATTCTAGCCGTAGATATGGTTTTTTTAAGGGGTCTCTAGCACGATGATATCTCGGCTCGGTAGGGGTGGAGGTGCGGGCAGTAGCATGGTCAGTCGTGTATAGGGGGCGGGGTAGTATCTGATCTCGAGGCGCAGCGCGTCACCTGGCTCGATTCGACTGAGGCTGAAGTGGCGATGTCGATGTGTTTCTTGATAGACGTCGTGCATGTGATCGAGTTGTTCACCCTTTGGACTCACGAGGGTGATCTGCTGGATCATCGTGTCGTGCGGCGTGGTGACGATGAGCTCATCGTCCTCGCGGCGGTAGCTGATGCTGTGCTCGAGCCGCGGTGGCTGGATGCGCCCCTCGGTGCCGTCAAGCTCGAGGGTCTCTGTAACTAAGGGGCGGTGACTGAGAATGAAGGTCACGTCCTCGCGCTGGGTGAACGGTGTATTCTCTTTGGGGAATGCAGGGGAGGTGATGCAGTAGGCGCGCTTGCCCTTTGCTGCTGCCCAGAGCTCAGAGGGCTTGCGAGGAGAGCGCCAACTAGGGGTACTGCTGATGATGTGATGAATAGGCTCGGCGCTATCGACGCTGACGAGGATGCTGCGCTGCGTGGTGCGCTCGCCCTGCTCCAGGAGGAGGGGGGAGGTGGGGTGCGCCTCGCGAGGCCTAGAGAGATCGAGAGTGAGCTGCTTGTAGGGGGGCTTGTGGTAGCAGAAGGAGATGGCGGCGAGATGCTCATCGGGCTTCTCAGGTATGGCTGCATAGTAGAGCAAGGTGATTTCTTTTTTGTCGAGGGCGGGCTGGTTCTCGATGACGCGGATGCGGCGCCCCTTCTTATCCAGCAGCTGGACATCGCTGATGACAAGATGCTCGGGGAAGCGCAGCGTGATCCCCATAGGCGGCTTGAAGGGAAATCCCGCGCGGGGGATCCCCTTTCCTATACGGTAGGGGATCTCGCCGTGCTCCCAGCTGAGACTACCTTGGGGCGACGTGATGGGGAGCTCCATCTGTACAGGCTTGCTCTCGCTGTAGCTCAGCGTGATGCTGGGTGATCTGCCCGAGCGCAGGAGGAGGAGACCGCCTGTTGCGGGGATGCGCGCGTTGCTTGTTTCGTAGAATGCGCGGCTGTAGTCTTTTCCCTTCTCACCCAGCAGCACGATGCCCTCGGGGGGCGTGAGCATGAGGAGGGGAGCTTGCGCGCTCTCGGCCTGTGGCGAGCCCGCGGCCAGTTGCTCGATGCGAACGCTGGAGGGGCTGAGAGCCGCCGAGCTGAGGGGAGTCAGGAGAGCCAAGGCGAGGATGGTGATCTTCATCATCATACTTATCTAGCATTTCCTCTCTCAGCTGTCAATGAAAAAGCCTCTATGGCTAGCATAGAGGCTTTGTGTAGAAAGGGATGGGCGCAGGATCAGAGCGAGAGTGTGCGGTAGCCGCGCTTGAGGTAGGTGGTGAGCGGCTCGCCCATGTACCTCACATCGACGCCGAGGGCGCGCAGGGAGTTGACGAGGCCGTAGCTCTGGGCGCAGGCTTGGCAGGAGTAGACCTTGACACCGGCGGCGAGCATTTTCTTGAGCTGGGCTTGGGTGTGGGGGTTCTCCACGACGAGCTTGTTCGCAGGTCCCCAGAGGATGATATTGACTTCTTCAAACCAGCCCGCGCGCTTGGCCGTGGGGCCGTACATGCCGACGAAGTTCTCCGCGATGCGGGGGTCGCCGCTCGTCCAGAGGATGGCGAGCTTGTTGCTATTGGCGAGATTGAGCTTCTGCAGGGCGGCGATGATGTCGGCGGGCTTGGCGCGCTCGCGGTAGTTCTCATTCACATAGGCGTAGACGATGGTGCCGTCGGTGTCCACGACGTAGGTCGCGGGGATGGGGAGCTGGTTTTTCTTGTTGCCATTGACGACGCTGAGTTTGAATCGCTCTTCATAGCGTGTGGCGGTCGCGGTGTCGAGGGTGAAGACGAGGCCGTATTTCTCCGAGACGCTGAGGTTGGGATCGGAGAGGACTTGGAAGTTGAGTTTGTTCTTCTCCGTGGTGCTGAGGCTCTGGTCGGGTAGCTCGGGCGTCAGTGCGATGAGCTGGGCACCGAGGCCGCGGATGATGGAGTTGTGGTCGCTGAGCTCCTTGAGCGCGACGTTGCAGTAGGGGCACCAGCCGCCTCGGTACCAGGTCAGCACGACGGGACCTTTCTTGAGTGCATGGCTCAGGGAGATGTCTTTGCCCTCGGCGTTTTTCAGGATGAAGTCGGGGGCTTTGTCGCCGACCTTGAGCGCGGGGCTCTTGGCCGCGGTGCTGCGGGTGGGGCTTTCTGCCTGCGCGCTAACTCCGATGAGGAGGCTGGTGGCAAGCGTGGCGGTAAGGAGGAACTTGAGTGCTTTCATGGATGAATGAGGGGTGTGTGTGCAAGTTTGTAAAGACGATATCATACAGAATATTATTAGGAATGAAAATATTTTTAATTGTACGCGTATCTAACAATGTGTTTGTGTAAATCTAATATCTTGATGATGCATCGCTTTGCTCGTGACATCATCATACGTGATGCTATAATCATACGACTATGAATATGCCTTATGTAGAACCTCGCAATAAATGGGTCTCGCTGCTGCTGTGCTTTTTTGTCGGCTACCTCGGGATTCACAAATTTTATGAAGGCCGCATCTTGCTCGGTATTGTCTACCTCTGCACGGGCGGGATTTTCATGATAGGCGTGATTGTCGATCTGATCCTCTTGCTCTTCAAGCCCAATCCCTATTATCCGTAAGGAAGGGAAAATCGCAAGAACTGGGTTGCTTGCGACGTTGTGCTTGGGGTATAATGCGGCGTACCGACTATGAGCTCCTGCACGCATTACGCCACGATAGAAAAGGCAATCCACTACCTCGTTGATCATTACCAGTCTCAGCCCTCTCTGGACGAGGTGGCGGCGCATGTGGGGATGAGCAAGTACCACTTCCAGCGACTTTTCTCCGCATGGGTCGGTGTCTCTCCCAAGCAGTTCGTCGATCATCTCACGGTACAGGCTCTCAAGGAGGAGCTGCTGAGGACCTCGAGTATCTTGGAGGCGAGTGATCAGGTGGGGCTCTCGTCGCAGTCGCGCGGCTATGACCTGATGGTCAAGATTGAGGCGGTCACACCGGGGGAGTTCAAGTCGCATGGACAGGATGTGGAGATACGCTACGGCTGCGCGCCGACGCCCTTTGGCGAGGCGCTGGTGGCGACGACGTCGCGCGGTGTCTGTGCGTTTGAGTTTGTCGATGAGGATGCGGAGATAATCCTTGCGGCGATACGTGAGAGCTGGTATCAGGCGCGCTTTGTGCATGATGAGGGGGAAGCGCAGCGTATCTGTGCGCAGATTTTTGAGCGGGACAATGAGGTAGAGCTGCCTGTGCTGCTGAAGGGCACGCCTTTTCAGATCAAGGTCTGGTCGGCACTGCTGAGCATCCCCTCGGGCGTGGTGGCGAGCTATTCTTCTCTCGCGGACATGATGGGGCTGAGTAGTTCCGTGCGCGCGGTGGCCTCTGCTGTGGCGAAGAATCCCATCGGCTACATCATCCCCTGTCATCGCGTCATCCGCAGTACGGGGATCATTAATAATTACCGCTGGCGCAGCGAGCGCAAAGCCCTCATGCTGGGCTGGGAGCATGCGCAGAAGTGCCCTTCCTGATTTTTTCCTCTTATACGATTTATGCAACATACTCTACCATCCGACGGCCCTCTCGCCGTGATCTTCGAAGTCACACCTACAGCCGAGGGCAAGGCTCAGTACCTCCAGCTCGCTGCGGGGCTACGCGACGAGATCATGCAGGCGGCAGGCAATATCAGCTTTGAGCGCTTCTCCAGCCTCACGCACGAGGGCAAGATGCTCAGTCTGAGCTTTTGGGAGGATGCGGAGAGCGTGACCCGCTGGCGCAATACGCTCGCGCATCGCATGGCGCAGCGCGCGGGATTCACCGAGCTTTTTGAGCAGTATCGTATACGTGTGGCGGTGGTCGTGCGGGATTATACGATGGAGGAGCGCGGGGAGGCACCTGCGGATTCGAATGATTTTTTATTGAATTGAGTTTGCATGAGATGAAAAAAATTTTCCAATACTCGCATGTGGAGCTTGATTATCTCAAGAAGAAGGACAAGAAGCTCGCGCGTGCCATCGAGCAGATCGGTATGGTTGAGCGCGAGGTGCATTCTGATCTCTTTCACGCGCTCATCCATAGCATCATCGGGCAGCAGATCTCGACGAAGGCGGTGCAGACGATCTGGCTACGCCTGCGCGCCCTGCTCCCCGAGCTGACGCCTCAGGCATTGGCGAGCTGTGAGCTTGAGCAGATCCAGAGCCTCGGCATGAGCTTTCGCAAGGCGCAGCATATTCTTGACATCGCGCGCCTCGTCGCGAGCGGTGAGCTGGATATTGAGTCACTCTATCAGCTCAGCGACGCGGATCTCTGCGCGCGCCTCACGCAGCTCAACGGCATCGGCGTGTGGACAGCCGAGATGCTCATGATCTTCTCCATGCAGCGACCAAACATCCTGAGCTACGGCGATCTGGCGATCCTGCGTGGGCTGCGTATGCTCTATAGGCACAAGAAGATCACCAAGGATCTCTTTGCGAAGTACCACCGCCGCTACAGTCCCTACGCCTCCGTGGCGAGCATCTACCTCTGGGCAATCGCGGGCGGCGCGATCGAGGGGCTGACCGATCCTGCGGTGAAGGGGAAGTGATCAATATCCCTTGATGAAGGAGAGTTTTGTGCGTATGTCCTTCCAACGCGCGCGCCACGTGCGTGTCGGGTAAAGGAGGTAAAAGGGCTCGTCGTCGGCACGGTAGACGATATGATCTACGCCGATGACGTGCCGAGCTATTGCCTGCTGGGCAGAGCAGATTTGCCCTAATGTGGCGTGGAGCTCGTCGAGCTCTGCGGCGCCGATATGGGATGCTCGGTGCACATAGCTGATGACCTCGACCTCACCGCACGCACGGTCGAGGTAGTAGATGCACTGCGCGCTGAGAGTGTCGCCGTCGATCTGGGAATCGAGTCGATAGCTCGCATGAAAGAGCCGGCTATGCTCGCGCTCCATCAGGGCGGTACAGAATCCCTCTGCGCTTTCTTGTGTGCTGTAGAGCTCGCTGCTGAGGACGCGGAGATGTCTGCTGATGCGTCGGCTGCGTGCCCGCTCCGCTCTGATCTCTGTATACTCGACCGTGAAAATACACGCGATGATGAGTAGGAATAGTATACCGAACACGAGCGGTATTTGCCAGAGGAGAGAAGGGTAGAGGTAGAGTAGGGGGGCTAGGGCGAGGAGGACGGCGAGCAGGAGGAGCTGCTGGGTTGCCTTGTTCGTTTTCATGCTGGGAGTCTACCATGAGGAGGGGAATATTGTCGAGAGTGAAAGACGGCGCACTATCAGTCAGAATGTTAGCTTGTGCCTGAGGCGAGGGATAGTTATGATGAGCGGATGGACGCGCAAACCTTTCCTCGCCATCATTTGCATTTTTTGATTATTTTTCTGTTGATTAGTTTTAACCTGCGCA
>CAYJID010000041.1:0-13143 GCA_964370135.1 uncultured Akkermansia sp.
GGTACATCAATCTTGTGCTGCAGCACAAAGAGCAGGCAGGACACCGAGGGGACGTGGTGACTCTCGCTGCTCAAGAAGAGCTGTCGCCCGTAGTCCCATGCCTCTTGTTCGCGCCCACGGATGCGGCAGAGCGCATAAAAAAGCTGGCGCTGCTGGATGCCTGAGGCACCGTACTTCACCGCCTGCTTGAGCGCGTCGACGGCTTTTTGGAATTGGGGGCGGCGGTGGAGATTGCCGTAGTGCTCGCCGAGCTTCGTATAGAGATGCTGACTCGTGGGATTGTTCGCGATGCCATCGAGGAGGAATCGCTCGCCGCGATCGATGTAGTCGCGCATGAGCCGCGCGCGGTGGTGCTCGTCGAGCTCGCGCTGGACGGTCGTGTAGCCTGCTGCGTTGCTTGCCATCTCAAAGGCTCCCGACGACCACAGCCGCTCGCGCTTCGGCTGGAGCGTGGTCATCTGCTCATAGCGTTGCTCGACGTCCGCCCAGCGATTCTTTGACCACGCGACGGTGGCATCGAGACGCAGGATCTCGACCGCGAGCGAGCGCAGCCCGCCTAGGGCAAAGAAACTCAGCTGCTGGCTCAGCGCATCGCCGCCCGAGAGGCTCGCGGGCTGCTGGCGCAGGGACTCTCGCTCCAGCTGCGCGCCCATCCACGCGGTCCAAGGGCGCATGAGCGCGCCAAAGCCGAGGCAGGCGGCAAGCGCGATGAGAGGGGCGAGGCGTGTGGTGAGGCGGGGCTTCATGAGGAGACGTGTGCGGCGGGCTTAGGAAGATTCCTCCATGCGGGCGAGGATGTCGCGCGTGAGCTGCTCCCACGTGGGGACGGAGGCACCAGCAGCGAGGGCTTTCTGGAGCGGGATGCCCCAGATGTTCTGGTACTCGATGGGGCGGCCGTGGATGTAGTCCATGGCACTGCTGGGGATGAAGGCACCCATGGGGGCGGTCTGAGTCATTTGCAGATCCACGAGCTTGTCGCCGAGAGGGTGTCCGCAGAGGGCGGCGGAGTCGACGACCTCTTGGACGATGCGGCGCGCGCGCTCGACCTGATCGGGCATGGCAAAGAGCTGCTCGATGCTGATGCCGCCGTGCGCGAGGCAGAGGCCGTTGAAGGGGATATTCCAGCTGAGCTTGCGCCAGAGGATCTCTTCGATCTGGAGGAAGGCGCGCGTCACGATGCCCGATTTGTTGAAAATCTCGCTGTAGTGCTGCGCGCGGGCGTAGCTGTCCTCTCGGGCGAGGAGGGGGGCGACTTGGATGCTGTTGCCCCCGCGGTGGATGACGTGCCCCGCGACCGTGGACATGCAGCGGATGAAGCAGAGCCCGAGGTAGACGCGCTGCGCGTCGACGTACTCGGCGATGGCCTCGGCGTTGCCCATGCCATTTTGCAGTGTCATGACGTCAGTTTGCTCGTGGAGGAGAGGGGGGAGGGCGGTGGCGAGGGCGGGATTGGCGCTGCTCTTCCAGCAGACGAGGACGAGGTCGACCGGACCGCAGTCTTCACTGCTCGCGCAGATTGTCGGCTCGGGCAGATCAATGCTTCCCGCGTCGCTGTCGATGTGGATGCCCTCGCGTCGCGCCTGCTCATAGCCTGAGCGCATGATGAAGCGTACATCCATGCCCGCGTGGGCGAACATGGCTCCATAGTAGCAGCCGAGGGCTCCTGCTCCGAGTATTGCGATTTTCATGTGCGTGAGCATAGCATTTTTGGGAAATTCTGGCAATAAAAAGATGAACTCTCTTATTGGGGCGTGGGCTCTGAAAAGGACTTGCCAAAGCGGGGGGAATCATGCTACCCTAGGCGCACATGAAAGCTATCACAATCTTAGGCAGTAAGAGCGATCTCCCCTTCATGGAGCCTGCACGTCAGTACTTCGCAGATAACGGAGTTGAAAACGAAGAGGTTATCCTCTCCGCTCACCGCGATCTCCCCGAGCTCATCGAGTACCTCAAGGGCCTCGAAGAAGCAGGTACGAAGGCGGTGCTGCTCTGCGTCGCTGGCCTCTCTGCTGCCCTCCCAGGTGTCGTCGTGATGAATACGTCGCTGCCTGTCATCGGTGTCCCCGTCCCCTGCGGACCTCTCAATGGCATTGATGCGCTGCTTGCTATCTCGCAGCTCCCCGGTGGCGTCCCTGCAACGACAGTAGGCCTGCACTCCAAGGCTCCTCTGAATGCAGCTCAGGCGGCTCATCGCATCATCAAACTCGCTCAATAATCCCTCACCCCCCACACGTCACCATGGCTGAGATACGAGAAGAAGCAATAGAGCAGGCTCTCACCGCGTGGACAGAGTACATCCTCGATGGCCTACGCCGCGATGACTCGCTGCCCATTGCCTTTGTCGGACTCATCAGTCACGGTGATGTGCTGGCACAGAGGCTGGTCAAGCGTCTCGCGGCTGCGGGCTACGTCGCGCAGTATGGCGCGATTGATATCACGCTGTATCGCGATGACTTTTCGATGAAAGGACGCAAGCCCGCCTTGCGTTCTTCCTATTTACCTTTTTCCACCGATGGGATGCGCCTCATCCTCATCGACGATGTGATCCAGACGGGGCGCACGATACGCGCCGCGCTCAATGCGATCTTTGACTACGGCCGCCCCGCCTCGGTGGAGCTCCACTGCCTCGTCGATCGACAGGGGCGCGAGATCCCTGTGCAGCCCAATTACTGCGCCTTCCACCTCTCCGCTCTAGAGGGGAAGCAGGTGAAGCTGCGCCTGACTGAGATTGAGGGGGAGGATCTCATCACTTATTAAGCTCCCCACGGAGTGACCTGCACTCCACGAACCCTTTTTGCTCGATATGAAACCATTGAAAGATCTGCTCACCATCGGAGCCCTCGCCGACGAGGACATCCACAATATCCTCGATAGCGCATCGGCGATGAAGGATATTTTTACCAAGAGCGTGAAGAAGGTCCCCGCCCTGAAGGGGAAATCCGTCCTCACGCTCTTCTATGAGCCAAGCACGCGCACGCGCTCCTCCTTTGAGGTAGCCGCCGAGCGACTCTCGGCCGATGTCACGACCTTCAGCGTCTCCACCTCCGCCGTGGTGAAGGGGGAGAGTGTGCATGATACCATCGACACGCTCATGAGCATGAAGATGGACTACATCATCGTGCGCCACAAGAATAGCGGCATCCCCGGTGTCATCGCGCGCCACTGCAAGGCCTCGGTGATCAATGCGGGCGATGGCGCGCATGCGCATCCCAGTCAGGCATTCCTCGATGCCTTCACCATACGCGAGCATTATGGCGAGGTCGCAGGCAAGCGCGTCGTCATCATCGGCGATATCCTCCATAGCCGCGTCGCGCGCTCCACGAGCTTGCTGCTGCGCCGTCTCGGTGCTCAGGTCGCGTATATGGGACCGGGGCCCCTCGTGCCGCCAGAGGCGCACACAGGGATCACGCGTCTGACGAATTGGGATGACACCTTCCGCTGGAAGCCCGATGTCATCTACCTGCTGCGCGTGCAAAATGAGCGCATGGATACGCCCTTCTTCCCCGCTGGTGATTATCACAAGAGCTATGGTGTGACCGAGGAGCGTCTGGAGCGCATCGCAGGCGAGGGGCTCATCATCATGCACCCCGGCCCCATCAATCGCGGCGTCGAGCTCTGCGATGCCGCGACCGAATACAGCCGCAGCCTTATCAACACGCAGGTGGAGAATGGCATCGCCGCCCGCATGAGCATCCTCTATCACCTCTGCCCCCAAACGCGCCAACATGACTGATACCCCCCTTTCTACGATGACCATCCCTCACGCCGTCTATGGTGAGGCGCAGCCTCTCAACATCACCTGCGAGGACTACTCCGCCGAGCAACTCGCCCGCGCCGTCTGGCTGCCCGGCCTCTTCGACATGCATGTCAAGATAGGCCAGCGAGGCAAGACGAATCGTCAGGTGATGAAGTCTGCCAGCGAGGCGGCGCGCCAAGGCGGCGTGCGCGGCATGCTCGTGCTGCCTACGCCGACGCTCTGCTTTGACAATGTCGCGCAGATTGATAGCTTCTTTGACGGCACGGCTCTGTACGCCGATGCGGATGTCGATATGCTGCCCGCGGGTACGATCTCCAAGGAATTGGAAGGCAAGCAACAGGCACCCTACGACACGCTCAAGGGGCGCGGTGTGCGCATCATCAGTGATGCCGAGCGTCTCCCCAGCAGCATGCTCATGCTGCACCGCGTGATGAAGTACGTCGCCGAGACAGGGCTCATCATCGCGCTGCGCGGTGATATCCCCAGCCTCACAGAGGGCTGCTGCGTCACGCCCAGCACGACTTCTTACAATCTCGGGCTGCATGGCGCGCCCTGCTGCGCGGAGGAGATAGGCACCGAGATCATCATCCGTCTCGCTCGCGATGCGGGGGCGACGCTGCATATTCAGACGGTGAGTACTGCCGAGAGCGTGGAGATCATTCGTCGGGCAAAGGCCGCTGGCCAGCCCATCACGGCGGAGGTAGCGCTCCATCATCTCCTCTACACGCATGAGGATATTGGCGACTATGACACGTCGTTCAAGACGGTCCCGCCGCTGCGCCACCGCCATGATTGCGACGCGCTGCTCGCGGGGGTCAAGGATGGCACCATCGACTGCATCGTCAGCGATCACACGCCCTGCACCCCCTTTGACAAGAAGCAAGACTTCCCCACCGCGCCCCAGGGCATGATCATGCTCGATACCTTCCTGCCGCTGCTCTACACGGAGCTCGTCAAGACGGGCAAGCTCAGCTGGGAGGAGCTCATCCGCGCCTGCTGTACGAATCCTGCGCGCATCGCGACAGGCAGCGAGATGAGCGGCGCGCCCGTGGTCTTCCTCCCCGACTGCGAGCGTACCATCACGCCCGAGCTGCTGCCTAGCGCGACGCTGAATAGCCCCGTGCTGGGGGCGACTCTCGACGGCTGCGTGATTGACTGCTCATTCCCCCGCCGCTGAGTCTATGAATATCTGTATCATCAGCGATGAGAAGCAGGGGCATCTCTCCCAGACCCAAGGGCTCGCCGAGGCGCTGATGCGTCAGGCCGACGCGCGCAAGCCCGAGCTCACGCATCGCTGTGTCCAGTGGAGTGTGAAGGGCAAGGGATTCTTTGAGAAGATTTTTTACAAAGGAGAATCGCTGGCTGACGCCGCCGAGCTGCGCTTTGACCTCATCCTCTGCGCGGGGCATAGCACGCACGCGGCGGCACTGAGCCTCGCACGCCAGCACAAGTGCCTCTGCATGGTCTGTATGAAGCCCAGCCTGCCGCTCTGCTTCTTTGATCTCGCGCTCATCCCTGAGCATGATTTGGTGAAGATGCGCTGCCGCAGCGGCAAGCGTATCTTTGCGACGAAGGGCGCACTGAGCAACATCGACGCGAGCCAGCATAGGCAGGGACGCTACCAGCTCTTTCTCATCGGTGGAGCGAGTCGCGAGTTCGACTGGGACAGCGAGGAGCTCATCAATCAGATCGAGCACATCACGCGCTACAGCACGCTACCGCTCATCCTCACCACCTCGCGCCGCACGCCTAGTGATTTTGCGCACGAGGTGCATCAGGCCTGCCCGAGCATCAATGTCGTGCCTGTCGAGAAGACAGCCCCCGGCTGGATACGCGAGCATCTCAATGAGGCTCAGTCTGTCTGGGTGACGCAGGATAGTGTCTCCATGGTCTATGAGGCTCTCTCCTCGGGTGCCCCTGTGGGCATCCTCGATATGCCCGAGCGCGAGCGCAAGCATGTCTCGCGTGTGCACCAAGGCCTCCAGCAGCTCATCGCCGACGGCTATGTGAATAGCTACGCCGACTGGGCGCAAACGCGCGTCCTCAAGCAGGAAAAGCCGCTCGAAGAAGCCAAGCGCGCCGCTCTCGCCATCCTCGACCGCTTCCCCCAGCTCCTCTCGTCATGATCTCTGTCTGCCACCTCGTGCCCTCCATGCAATCGGGAGGCGTCGAGCAAGTCGTGCTCGAGCTCTGCGCGGGGCTCGGTGAGCGCGGGCTGCGCAATGTCGTCATCTCGGACGGCGGTGCTCTCGTCGAGGCAGTGGAGGCGACAGGTGCCTCCCACGTCATGCGCCCCATCGGACGCAAGAGCCTTGCGACACTGCGCGAGGTGCTCTGGCTGCGTCGCTACCTCGCGGAGGAGAAACCCGATATCCTCCATGTCCATTCTCGTGTCCCTGCATGGGTCGCGCGCCTGAGCTGCGCGCTGCTGCCCCCGCTCTCGCGCCCGCGCGTCGTGAGTAGCTTTCACGGCTTTCATTCGGTGAACAAATACTCGGCCATCATGACGCATGGAGATCACGTCATCGCAGTCTCCGAATGCATGCGCGAGCATATCTTGGAATGCTACCCGAGCACGCCTGAGGACAAGATCACCGTCATCCCGAACTCCATCGACCTCGACGAGCACAACCAAGCATTCAAGCCCTCAGAAGAATGGCTGGATCGCTGGGCGGATCTGCATCCCGAGCTCCAAGGCAAGATGGTGCTCTGCCTCCCCGGTCGCATCACGCGTCTCAAGGGGGCGGAGGATCTCATCCCGCTGCTCGGCGAGCTGCGCCGCCTCCACCAGCCCGCACATGCCCTCATCGTCGGTGAGTGCAAGAAGGGGAAGGAAGCCTACAAGCAGGAGCTCGTCTCGCTCTTTGACGCCGCAGGACTCAGTAGCTCGGTGAGCTGGCTGGGGCACCGCGAGGACCTGCGCGAGATTTTTTACATTAGTGACGCAGTGCTCTCCCTCTCGCACCAGCCTGAGTCCTTTGGCAAGACGACGCTGGAGGCACTCGCCCTCGGTCGTCCCGTGGCAGGCTACGCCTATGGGGGTGTCGAGGAGCTGCTGCATCTCTTCCTCCCCGAGGGCATGGTCGAGCCGGGGGACACCACGACCATGGCTCTGCGCCTCTCGCGCTGGTACCAGCAGGAGCCGCCCCCGCTCCAGATCGTCGCCTCGCCCTTCCGGCGTGAGGATATGGTTAGCGCGCATCATCACCTCTACATGACTCTGCTCAACTCATGAGAAAACTACGCATCGCTCACTATTGCCCCGAGCCGAGCGGGCGTGGCATGGATCGACTCGCGATTGACCTCGCGAGCGCGCTACAGGCATCGGGGCATGAGAACTGCATCATTAGCCCGAGTCATGAGCTGCTTGGGCGTCTCAGCTCCATGGGGGTGAAGCACATCCCTGTGTACCGAGGCTCTTCGTGGAATTTCTTTCGCCGCATCAGGCGCGCGAGACGCCTCTTTATGGGGGAGAACAAAATTGATATCTTTCAATGCTATCATGTCGAGCATGCATGGCGTGTTTTCTTGCCTTATTACTTTACTGCAAAGAAAGAAGGTACGAAGCTCGTAGCGGTGCATTCCCGCTATTTGCCGACCAAGAAGCTCCCGCGCAGCCTGCGCCATTACCATGCCTCGACCGCCTGTTCTCAGGCTCTGCGCGAGTATATCCAAGGTGAGGGGCGCTGCTGCCAGCGGCAGCCCTTCTGGCATATTCCCTACGGCATGCTGGAGCGTGAGTGTACGCCCTCTTATCGCCCGCAGGAGCAGTGGCTGCGCCAGTGGGAGAGCAATCAGCCACAGACGCGGGGGCGTTTCGTCGTCACCGTCCCTTGCAATATCAGCCCTATCCATGGGTTGGAAGACCTCATCCCCATCGTGCAGGGGCTCAAGGAGCGTCGGATCCCCATACACGTGCTGCTCACAGGTGAGACGCGTGATGCGGATCCCCTCTATGTCACGCAGCTGCGCCAGAGCTATCTCAACCAAGGGATAGCCGAGCATGTGACTTGGCTTGGGAGTCGGCAGGATCTGCGCGATGTGCTCAGCGTGAGTGATGCTGCGCTATCGCTTGCACGCTACCCCTCGACGCATAACCGCGCCGTGCTGGAGGCTCTCTGTCTGGGCAAGCCTGTACTGGGCTATGATCATGGCTCGGTGGGCGAGATGCTTCAGAGCTTTCTGCCTGAGGGGCGCTTGACGCTCGGGGATACGGAGGCGGCTGTGAATGTGCTCAGCGCGTGGTACCATCGCCGCCCCGAGTGTGTGCGAGAGATACCGTATCCCTATCGTTTTCAGGATACGGTGCAGAATTACCTCCAGCTCTATGAGCAGATCCTCAGCGCGGAGTAGCGCCGAAGATCTTTTGGAAATCCTCGCTGCGGATCAGCTCGGCGAGAGCCTCTGATTCCATGTATTGAGTCTCTGCGAACAGAGCCAGCGTCGCCTCCAGCGAGCGGCGTATCTCCTGTGCCTCGGCAGCGTCGTCGCCCCATGACTGAGGCCAATCCGATTGAGGGTGGGGGAGTGCCGTGGCAATGGCGCGACAGCGTGCCGCGAGCTCAGACGCGACGCGAGTCGCCTGCCGTGGGTAGTCGAGCTGCATGAGCTCATCGGCTATCATGCGCAGCTGACGCACCGAGCCCTGCCCCGACCAACGCTGGGGAAAATCAAAAGTAGAGCCCTCCGAACTGACCAGCTCATACTGGTAGCGATCCAGCCCATAGTAGCGAGGCTGGACGACATCGAGCGTGCCCCTGCTCGGATCAATCATGAGATTGACAATGAGGTAGCCCACACCTGAGGGTGCGAAGAACGCACGCTGCATCTTCAGCGTGCAGACGATCTGCACCTCAAACAGGAGCTCAGGCTCACGCTGAGCATTAAAACGATGACGCGCGCCCGCATAGGCGGTGGTGAATTGCATCTCAGCCTGATCCAAAGCCGAGCGCGTGGTGATCTTATGCGGCGTGATGGCGAGCTGGAGCGACTGGGCATCCTGCTTGATCTGGAGCTCGACCAGAGCCGATTGGAGCTGGGGGAAGGGATTGCTTCCTTCCTTGGCGTAGCAGTAGAGCGCGTTTTCTAGCTGCTGCGCGACATCCCAGCTCAGCGTCGCGTCAAGCGTCTTGGGCGTGGGGAAGTCAGGAATGTGCTTCGGGTAGGAGACAGAGAGGGCGTCGGGCGCCTCCATCTGATTGCTCAGCATCGCAGGACGCAGCGCGAGCAGCAGGACTCCGAGACCAGCTAGAGAGAACACCGTGAGGGTACGCTTCCAATGAATGTGCATGGATGACAGTATACAACAATTTCTTTGCATAACAAGGCTTGTTTTTTCTAGCAAATTTTAGTAGTATGTGTCTCGTAATATGAGCATCAATAAGTACGCAAATCAAGACCTCCTCGACCTCATTGCCTACCAACCTGGCAAGCCCATCGAAGAAACCGCACGAGAAATCGGCATGCGCCCAGAAGATATTGTCAAGCTGGCCTCCAATGAGAACTCCCTCGGAGCCTCCCCGCTGGCGATCAAAGCTATGGTAGACACCGCCACAGGCGTGCATATCTACCCCGACGGCGCCTCTTATGATTTACGCAGCATGCTTGCCGAGCGCTTTGGCGTCTCCTTTGAGCAGACAGTTTCTGGTAGCGGCAGCAGTGAAATCATCGAGCTGCTCTGCCACGCCTTCCTGCGCCCCGGTGCCGAGCTCATCGCCGCACAGTACAGCTTCTCCATGTACCCCATCATGTGCAAGCTCTTTGGCGCGACCTATGTCGAGGTGCCCAACAAGCCCGAGGACTGGACGCATGACCTGCAAGGCATGCTCGCCGCCATCACGGAGAACACGCGCCTCATCTTCATCACCAACCCCACGAACCCTCTGGGCACCATGGTGTATCAGGAGGAGATGGACGCCTTCATGGCCGCTGTCCCCGATCACGTCGTCGTCGCCTTTGATGAGGCCTACTACGATTTCTCTGATATCAAGCCCGATAGTATCAAGTACATCAAGCAGGGCGGCAACTGCATCACGCTGCGCACCTTCTCCAAGGCCTACGGCCTCGCGGGACTGCGTGCGGGCTACGGCATCGCCTCGCGCGACATCGCCGACCTGCTCAACAAGGCGCGCACCCCCTTCAACATGAATCTCATGTCGCAGAATGCCTGCGTCGCCGCTCTCCAAGATCAGGCGCACATCGAGCGCTCCGTCGAGATGGTGAAGGCTGGACTCCAGCAGTACTACAGCGCCTTTGACGCCATGGGCATCAGCTACATTCCCAGTCATACGAACTTCCTCATGGTCAAGGTTGGCAAGGGCAAGGAAGTCTTCCAAAAGGCACTCGCTCAGGGCGTCATCCTGCGCGACATGGACAGCTACAAGCTCCCCGAGTACGTACGCATCACCATAGGCACGCAGCAGGAGAATGCACGCTGCATCGAGGTGCTGCAGTCCATCCTTTCCTGATTCTTCTGACTTTTTCCTCTTACTTACACCCACTTTCTACACCATGTCAGCCTCCCCTCATGAATTCGCCCATCTCGACCTCGAGCGCGCCCAGCGCACGGGCACACACGAGACCATCTACTGCCCAGGCAAGACGCATGAGCAGCTGCTGAGCATCTGTGAGCGATTCCATGCGGCGGGCAAGCGCGTGCTTGGCTCGCGCTGTACGCTGGAGCAGTACGAGTATCTATGTGCTCAGCAGCACGAGCTGCCACTGAGCTACGATGGCTGCTCGCGCCTCCTCTACCTCGGGGCTCAGAAGCCCGAGGAGAGCTGCAAGGGCAGGCTCGCCGTCTGCACAGGCGGCACGGCCGATGTCCCCGTCGCGGAGGAAGCCGCGCGCGTCGCCGAATTCTACGGTGTCACCGTGCAGCGTTACTATGACATAGGCGTGGCGGGTATCCACCGTCTTTTCAATCGCCTCGATGATATTCGCAAGGCTGATGTCATCATCTGTGTTGCGGGGATGGAGGGGGCTCTCTGTAGCGTGCTCGCGGGGCTCGTCTCCGCTCCTCTCATCGCCGTGCCTACCTCCGTCGGCTATGGGGCGAATCTCCAAGGCCTCGCCCCCATGCTCACTATGCTCAATTCCTGTGCCGAGGGCGTCTCTGTCGTCAATATAGACAACGGCTATGGCGCCGCCGTGCTCGCCTACCGCATGCTGCGCATTCATCAGTGATTTTTTCTCATCCTCTTCTTTCATCTTATCGCTCACACACTTTTTTACCCATGAATAATATCCTCTATCTCGAAGGCGCCACCGGTATCAGCGGTGATATGACCGTCGCCGCGCTCCTCTCTCTGGGAGGCAGCACCAAAAAACTCCGCCAAGCACTCGAGAGTCTGCCCCTGACAGGCTACCAATACAGCATCACCGAGGGGGAATCCCACGGCATCGCTGGCGTGAGCTTCCGTGTCAAAGTCGAGCATGAGCACCCCCATTCTCATGGGCATAATCATGAAATCGAGAAAGGTCATGACCACGGACATCATCATCATGACCATGATCACGGGCACCATCACCACCACGACCACGACCACGGACACCAGCGTCATGAGCATGACCACGGACATCATCATCATGAGCACCGCGGGCTACCCGAGATTTTTTCTCTGATAGATCAGGCTCAGCTCAGCGCGCGGGCAAAGGACATCGCGAAGAGCTGCTTTCGTATCATCGCGGTCGCCGAATCACGTGCTCATGGCTGCGATGAGAACGACGTGCATTTCCACGAGGTAGGTGCCGTCGACTCCATCGTCGACATCGTCGCCGTCGCCGTCCTCGTCGACGACCTCAATGTCTCGGAATGCATCGTCACCGAGCTCACCGAGGGTTGCGGCACCGTACGCTGCGCCCACGGCGTCCTCCCTGTCCCTGTCCCCGCTGTGATGAACATCGCTCAGATCGCGGGCATCACGCTGCGCCCCTGCACGGCGCGCGGCGAGATGGTCACCCCCACGGGTATCGCGCTCGCGGCGACGCTGCGCACCCGCGACAAGCTCCCCGAGTCCTACCGCATTGAGAAGGTGGGCATCGGTGTCGGTCAGCGCAACTTTGGCCGACCCAACATCCTGCGCGCGATGCTCATCGAGGACAAATCCCTGCCTAGCACCGATGAGCAGATCATGGTGATAGAGTGCAACATCGACGACTCCACGGGAGAGGAGCTCGGCTTTGCCATCGAGCAGCTCCTCGCCGCAGGCGCACGCGATGCTCATGCCATCCCCTGCTACATGAAGAAGAATCGTCCCGCCTACCTCCTGCGCATCATCTGCACAGCCGCGGAGCTCCCTCATCTGGAGCAGCTGCTCTTCTCCTGCACCAGCACCATAGGCCTGCGCAAGTACCCCGTCGAGCGCAGCACCATGGCGCGCGACTACATCACCGTGCGCCTCCCAGAGGGGGAGGTCTCGGTGAAGAAGTGCAGCTTTGGCAATGTCACCAAGTACTATCCTGAGTACGAGAGCGTCAAGCAGCTCGCCGTCTCGCTCGGCAGCCCCGAGCGATTCCGCGAGCTCTATCAGCAAGCCGCCATCCTCGCGGCGCAAGCCAACGTCTAGCATGCCGCTCCAGCAGAGAGTGCAGCATCTGCGCCGCTATCTTCGCGAGCGCAGCACAGGAGGCGTCGCGCTTGCCTACTCGGGGGGCGTCGATAGCTCGCTGCTGCTTCATCTCCTGCGGGAGATTCAAGCCGAGGCGGCGCAGTCGTTCCCCCTCCTCGCCCTCTACATCCACTCTCCTCTCCACCCCGCGCGCGACCTCGACTACGTGCGTCAGCAGGCGGGAGAGGTGCCGCTGCATATTGAGACGCTCGACCCGCTGCTCATCCCCGAGCTGCGGGGCAACACACGCCTACGCTGCTACCACTGCAAGCGAGGCATTTTTACGAAGCTGCTCGAACTCGCCGCAGAAGCGGGCTGCCAGCAGCTCATCGAGGGGACGAATGCGGACGACTTGCTTGTCTACCGCCCAGGTAAGCAGGCCATACGTGAGCTAGGCGTGCTCTCCCCCCTCGCGGAGCTCGGCATCAGCAAGGCTGAGGTGCGCGCCATGGCCGCGAGCCTCGGCCTGTCCACCGCCACGCGCCCCTCGACACCCTGCCTCGCGACGCGATTTGACTACGACACCGAGCTGAGAGAGGAAGATCTCCAGCGCGTCGAGCGCGGTGAGCAGGTGCTGCGCGACCTCCTCGGAGCAGAAGCCAACCTCCGACTCCGCGTCCATCTTCCCCAGCAGCTGGCGCGCATCGAGGTCGATCCTGATCATTTCCCCCATCTCCTGCGGTATCGCGAGGCCATCGCGCAGCAGCTGCGCCAGCTCGGTTACAAGCAAATTACTCTTGATATACAGGGTTTTCGTTCGGGGAGTATGGATGAGTA